>JAFYRZ010000143.1 GCA_017546745.1 Clostridia bacterium | reverse complement strand
GACTATTAAGAGAGGCACAAAGGCTCCCGGAGCTGCAGGAAAGATACATACCGACTTTGAGCGTGGCTTCATCCGCGCTGAGGTTGTTGCCTTTGACGATCTCGTTCGTGAGGGTGACCGCAATAAGGTTAAGGAAAAGGGACTTCTCAGAAGCGAGGGCAAGGAGTACGTTATGAAGGACGGCGACGTTGTCGAGTTCTTATTTAACGTTTAAAACGTAATATCCCTTACGGGTGAAAACGCTTTTATCCTCGTTTATATACCGCTCGTAAGCCTTTTGGCTTAGGGCAACAAGCTCACCCTCGATATAAACGCTATCATGGGTGGCATATTTTGAACCGTAATATGAAAGACTGTCGTAGGCAGTACCAAAGCGACCGAGTATCAGGGCATCAGCTCCCGAGGTATACTCGGTCGCTTCCTTTATCGTGTCGGTAAGAAGCATTCCGCTCGACAGATAAACGAGGTCGTAGTCAGCGCACTTGACGGAAAGGGCGATACGCGCCTTTTCTTCCTCTATGTTGTAGTCGTGTAGGGCGGTAATGGAAACGTCGCCTATGTAAAGGAAATTACCCCATAGAGCGATATCCCGCCTTTCGCTTGAGACCATGGCGGATAGATTGGTATAAAAATACTCGTCGGTGTCACACTCGGGCGCTTTCAGATAAATCGTATCAACGTCTATGATCTCGCCAAGCTTCGCTATCGATGCCTCGATATCGGCAGAGTAGTGGGTCAGGACGTAGTTGTCGATATGCAATAGCCCGAGCGATCTTACCGCCTCGAGGACCGTGTATGCCGAGCTCTCGGTATAATTCGAGCTGTCTATTACCGTGACCTCACCGCCCTCGTTAAATACGATAACGTCAGACTTGCCCTCGGCTTTATATATTGCGGTGTCGGTCGCGCGATTTACGGCAAAATGCCCAAACGCGCAAAAATATACCGATAAAAACAGGGAAATTACGGTTATTATCGCCGCACGCTTTCTTTTTATCCTAAGCACCATAAAGAGGAACAGGAAAATCGAGGCTAACAGCATCAGCGCTCTTGTATCGACGTTATCGATCGAAAGATAGGAAAGCTCGAGATCTGAAAAATAGGAGGTTAAAAGAGAAAGCAGGCTGTATAAGGGCTTAAGTAGACCGTTAAGCGGCAAAAGCCTGCCGAATATTAGGGCAAAGCCACCGATATACAGGTATATCTCGCAAATTAAGCTGACTATCGGGCTGATAAATATAGAAAACGGTGAAATTCCGTCAAAATCCGCGGCACATATCATCATTGTCGCGCTTATGGCAAATACGCTTGCCAAAATTACGCCGCAAAGCGCAAAAATGAGCCGAGGCAAGAGCCGCTTTTCTCTTTTCCTCTTCATTAAGATCGACAGCGCGATAATACCGAGAGTTGCGAACGCGGAAAGAAGAAGCGAGGTCGAAAAAATTGCTTCCGGAGTTATAAGACAGATTATACCCACCGAAATAAATAGGTTTGTAAACGGGTCGCGCGCACCGACTAATATGAAAAGCAGACAGGATATGATTAGCATAAATCCCGCGCGAACGACCGAAACGGGATGCCCGGTTATAAGCATATATACCGCGATAAACGGGATAAGAAGTCCTTTTCTTAAGACCTTATTTACACCGAGAAGCGATAACAGCCACTCAAGAAAGCCCGAAAGTATCGCAAGGTGCATTCCGCTTAGCGCCAAGATATGCGCGCAGCCGATTCGCGTAAAATCGAGCTTCATCTGTGCGGGAAGCAAGGATTTCGTGCCGAGAAGCAGGGCAGAGAGCAAGGCACCTGTGTCCTCGTCGGTTGCGGAGTTGATTCGCGAGGTTAGCCCCTCGCGAGCTTGGGATATGATCTTACTGAATAGCGAGGGCTCAACACTGCCCGTGCGCCTTATTTCGCCGTTGTCGCGCGTTTTTGCGTCGTAGCCCTCGGATTTGTAGTATCTTTTTTGATTAAAATCGCCATCCGACGAAAATTCCTCGATATAACAGCTGTATTTGACAACAGAGCCCGCATTTATATGGGAAACCGTCGTTCTTTCGGCATAGGTGATAAGCCTCATTTCGACGTTAATGCCGTCGATCTGCTTTGTTTTGACCGTCAAGGCGGTCGTGTAATCGTTTAATTCCTCGACCTTTTCCACCTCACCGACAACAACGACCTCAAGCCCCTCGTAGTCATCGACGGGATTCGCATAGTCAAATCTTACGTAAGCGTACAGAAGCGTCAGAAGTAAGCTTACCGCGATTATTTTATAAAGCGTAAGCCTTTTGCGCCCGATCAGCGAGAAAATAAAGATAAAAAGGCAAAAAAGCACCGAGGCTACGATCATAACGACCTTAGCCACGATGCTTTCTGTATATCCGTAAACGTAAAGAGCGCAAAGCATAGCCAAAATAACGGTAGCAAGCGGTCTTTTGTTTAATAGATTCATAGTTTAATTTCTTTCGTAGAGTAATGACGATCCCTTGGGGATAACAAAGTTGAAGGCTTTGGGAACTACGGTAAGCTCAACGTTTCTTGCACCCATGATCTCGCCGTCGATACAAACCGGAAGAGCAGTATCAAACTCGATCTTAAGGTGGTTAACGCGCCTATGCGTAATGATCTTCATTGCCTTCTTGTTGGAAAGATAGGTTCCCTCCTTATAGCATTTTACAAACCTTATAAAGGTAAGGCGGGAGATCTTATGTATTGCGCAAACGTCGAATATTCCGTCGGTAAGAAGCGCCATAGGCGTTGATTTAAAGCCGCCGCCACAGAATTTACCGTTTCCGATTGCCGTAAGAGTAAGCTCGCGGTCAATAACCTCTCCGTCGTCGAAAATAAGGCGCATTTTCGTGCCGAACTTTCTGAAAAGAACGATTCCCACACCGAGAATATAGGATAATCCGGGCGAGAAAAATCTGTTTTTCTTAAGCTTATCGGCCTCCTTGACGACGGCACAGTCAAAGCCGATGTTTATCATATTAACGCAATAGCGGTCGTTGCATTTGATAAGATCGAGCGATATCGTTTCACCGTCGATCTGCGCGTCTATATCACTGAATTTTTTAAGGTTAGAAAAGTTCCTTACGAAATCGTTACCCGATCCGTTGGGAATAACACCGAACTCAACGTTAGGATTCGAGGGGGCGCTGTTCGCTATCTCGTTTATCGTACCGTCTCCGCCGATGCAGATAAATCTCTGCCTCTCGTCGGTGATCCGCACCATCGATCTTACGTACTCGGTAGCATCTCCCTGACAGGTGGTGTAATAAATATGATAGCTGAGCTTGCGCTTACGGCAAGCCTCTTTTATATGACTCTCTATGTTTTTATGGCTCGAGCGACCCTTCGCAGAGTTAGGATTAAGTATAAAATGATAAATCATAATACAATCCTTTATATAATTTTGTAAACTAATTATAACAAATTATTACTAAATTGTCAAGAAGATTAAAACTTTTTAGCCATAAATTGACGAAAAAATTATTTTTTACGGTTTTTGTTATTTTGCCTTATAAAATCGTAATAAGCCTTTGAAGCTTGCTCTATCTTATTAGAGCCGAAGGTGTAGTATTTTCTGCCCGAAAGATCCTTCGGCAGATAGCTCTGCTCAACGTAATCGTACTCATAATCGTGCGGATAAATATATCCCTTGAACATGGGGCTTCTTAAATGCTCGGGGATCTCTATGCCAAGCCCCTTTGAGATATCGTCGCACGCCTTGTGGTATGCAAGATACGAGGTATTTGATTTAGGTGCCGTTGCAAGAATACACACCGCGTTAGCCAAGGGAATTGCCGCCTCGGGCAGACCGAGCGCCTTTGCACTCTCGCAAGCCGCGTGAGTAATGCTTACCGCCATAGGGTATGCACAGCCGATATCCTCGCTTGCTATAACGAGAAGCCTGCGGCAGGCGGATAAAAGATCGCCTGAGGCAAGTATCTTTGCAAGATAAAATACTGCTGCGTCCGCATCAGAGCCACGGATCGATTTTTGTAAGCAGGATAATAGATCGTAATGGACGTCGCCGTTTCTGTCAAAATGACCCACAACGGAGGGGAGAAGCGATCTTACGCACTCCTCGGTTATCTCATCCGCAGAAACGTAATACGCGTTCTCAAGTATCCCGATACTCATTCTAACGTCACCGCCCGCAACCGAGGCGATCGCCTCGAGAAGCTCGTCGTCTGCCGTTTTTGAAAGACCGAACTCCTCGTTTAAAAGCTTAAGCGCACGCTTAAGCGAGGGCACGCAATCTTTAGCCGTTACCGATTTGAATTCAAATACCGAGGCTCTTGAAAGTATTGCGTTGTATACGCAAAAATAAGGATTTTCGGTGGTTGATGCAATAAGCGTCAGCTTACCGTTCTCCATAAATTCAAGAAGAGATTACTGCTGTTTTTTATTGAAATATTGTATTTCGTCAAGGTAGAGGAGAGTACCGTTTGATGCGAAAACGTTATCGGTTCCGGAGATGACCTCCTTGATATCCGAAAGGGATGCGGTGGTGGCGTTAAGCTTATAAAGCTGCATTCCGGACGCCTTTGCAATTATATTTGCAACCGTGGTCTTACCCGTGCCGGGAGGGCCGAAAAAGATCATATTCGGAACTCTGCCGTTTTCGGTCAGACGTCTTAAAATTCCGTCATTTCCGACAAGATGCTTCTGTCCGACAACGTCGTCAAAGCTCTCCGGACGCATTTTATCCGCTAAGGGCTTGTTGTTCATATTAGCTCCTATGAAATTGTTGATGAGTTGATTTTTGTCATTTTAAATAGCTCCTCGCGAAGCATTATATTCTCCGGTTGCGAGAGCTTTGGGTCGGCTTCAAGAAGTGATTTTGCTATTGAAAAGGCATTGTCAAATAGCGATTTGTCGTCGCACATCTGCGCGAAATAAAAATCAAAACCGCCACTCTGCCTTAAGTTATCCGATGAAACTGAAGAAAAGAAGTCTCCAGGTCCTCTTTGGAGAAGATCCTTTTCGGCTATCTCAAATCCATCGAGGGTTGTGCGCATCGTTTCAAGGCGCTCTCTTGATCTTTCGCTCTTAAGGTCGGATACGAGTATGCAGTAGGACTTTCTCTCGCCTCTGCCAACACGTCCGCGAAGCTGGTGCAGCTGGGATAAACCAAAGCGCTCCGCATTCTCGACGATCATTACCGAGGCGTTGGGTACGTTTACCCCGACCTCAATTACCGTGGTAGAAACAAGCACCCTTGTGTCTCCGCTTGCGAATTTTGAAATTGCCTCGTCCTTTGCCCCTGCGTTCATTTTTCCGTGCAATAGGTCGATTGAAATATCGGGAAGCGCTTGCCTTAATTCCTCGGTATATTCAACTACGTTTTTAAGATTAAGCTGCTTCTCGGAATAAAGCGCTCCCTCACTCATTAAGCCGGGGAGGTAAAGCTCGTCTACCTCCTCCTCTGGCTCGATGGACGGGCAAACGACGTAGCACTGTCCGCCATCGTTTACCTGCGCTCTTATAAAGCCGTTCATTCTTTCCCTGTACGTGGAATCAACGACGAAGGTATCGATCGCCTTTCTGCCCTTCGGCATCTCCGTTATCCTTGATACGTCAAGGTCACCGTACATAGCAAGCGCAAGCGTTCTCGGGATCGGGGTAGCACTCATAACGAGCATATGCGCTCGCTCGTTTCTTTCCTTAAGCACCGCACGCTGATTAACTCCGAAACGATGCTGCTCGTCGGTTATTATAAGACCGAGCGACCTGAAATCTACCTTGTCGGTAATAAGCGCGTGCGTTCCTATAACAAGATCGATCTCTCCGGTCGAGATACCCTCGTATATCCTGCGCTTTTCCTTTGCGCTCGTTGAGCCGAGAAGAAGCTCGACCTTAACTCCGAGCGCACCGAGGAGCTTTTTTGCATCCTCGTAATGCTGTCTTGCGAGTATTTCGGTAGGCACCATAAGCGCACTTTGATAGCCCGAGCAAAAGGAGATATAGACAGCCGCAAGCGCGCATATGGTTTTGCCAGAGCCAACGTCACCGACGATTATCCTCGCCATTCTGCCGACGCTACCGTTTTCGCGCTTTAGAACTGTATCTTTGTATATATCGTTTATCGCCGCCTTTTGCGAGCCGGTAAGCTCGTAGGGCAGAAGCGCTGTAAGCTTATCAAGCTTGCAAGGCGAAAATTTGACGCCCTCGGAAATAACTCTCTCGTTTTTTGACATCGAAATGCCGAGTGCGAAATAAAGCATCTCGTCAAATGCAAGTCGTCTTATCGAGCGCGAGACCTCGCCCTCTACCTCGGGGAAGTGCAGGCTCTTTATCGCGGTATTTAAGGTCGGAAGCTCAAGCTTATAGCGGATAGCCTCCGGCAAGGGGTCGATAATTTCCTCTGCCGCGTCGTTTATGGCTTCCTTGATAAGCTTTGCAAGAATTTTTGAGGAAAGCCCCGAGGTTAAGTGATATATCGGTGCGAAATCCGAAAGCCCGGTGCTTTCGTCATATCGCTCGTATTTTGGGTTGGTTAGGGAAACTCCGCGTTTGTTTTGCTGTGCTTTTCCGTAAAATCGAAAGGTATCACCGACGTTAAAGATCTCCTTAACGTAAGGAGAGTTGAAAAAGACAACGTCACAGTATCCCGAGTCGTCAAACGCGCGGAATTTAGTTATGGTAAGACCGCTTTTTATCTTTGCGGAGGAAACCTTTGTGGCAACCGTAAGTATATACGCTCTTGCGAAGTTAGGATCAGCGGAGGAAAGTAAACGCACGTCGGACCGCTTCTCGTAAGCGCGCGGAAAATAACGGATAAGATCGCCGACGGTAAAGATGCCAAGCTTATTTAATTGTCCTATTCTCGTTTTGCCAACGCCCGAAAGCACTATTGGCGAATCCGAAAGCGAAATCCTTGCCATATTCCTCCCCTTTCATTATCTTTACTTACTATTTTACTACATTTTATCGCTCAAATCAAGAGAAATAAAGAAAATTGACTGCGTTAAAATAAAAAAACAGATTATTTTACCGTTTGTCCATATTTATTTTAAATAAATTATTTTAATGGGTTTACAAAATATAATATTTGTGATATAATGTATAAACGGTGTATTATATGCCGAACGTTTTTTTGTTTTTTGGAGATATAATGAGCTCATATTCTAAAAGATTTTCGTATAACGGAACGGTGGCTCTCCTTTGCACCCTTTCCTTACTGTCGGCTCTTCTTTCGCTCTTTGTTTCGGATGTATTTTTAACTATGACTGCGGCATTCGTCGCGGTTTTAATGCTTTGCGAAAGAAAAGGGAAGAAGATCCTTTCCTTCGTTATTCCCGCTCTTATCGTTTTGATGAACTTCGGTTATATCATACTTGTCGCCCTTTACGGTAATAGCCTTACATTTCTTTCGCTTTATTCGATTGCCGCGACAGAGGCGCTTATCCTTGGCATAATACTTTATTTTCTTTTCTCAAGAAACGTAAATAAGTCGGAATCCGTGATCGTTATGACGGTCGTGAGTATTCTTTTTATTCTCGTTAATCTCTGGCTTCTCTCAGCAAGCCTTATCGGTAGCTTTTCTATATCCGATGCGGTTAAATTTTACACCGATGCGATAGCGTCATATCGCGAGATCTTTATAGATAGCTTTACCGAGATGATCGCTAATGCTGAAGCCTCCTACTCGGAATCCTTCTCAGAAATGTACAGCGAGGAAACGATAGCGTCGCTCTACGATACGCTTATAAGCTACGCTCCCGCGGCGCTTATCGTTTGTGCTTTTGCCTTAGTCGGTATGCTTTGTAAGATCTTTACGTTTACCGTAAATAAAATTACCGGCTCTATGAGGATATTTGAGTGGCGCTTTACCGTAAAACCGATCTTCGCCTACGCCTTTTGCGCTCTTTTCTTCATAAATCTGCTTTTTGGCAGCATCGGCGGAGTATTTACCGTAGTCGTGTCTAATCTTTATACGGTGTTTACGGCAGTTTTTGCCTACGTCGGCTTTGGATTTGCGTGCCGTATGTTTCTTATGAGGACAAGACGCAGGGCTCCCATATTTATTCTTATTGCCTGCCTTCTTTTTGCCGGCTCAATCGTATTTAATCTTCTTGCGATATTCGCTGCGGTTACTATAATAATCGGAGAGAGAAGACGTAAGCAATTCGGTGACTTTAACAGTGAGGACCGTTCATAAATCAGCTTCGAGGTGATATTATGCAAAAAAATAACCAGTATTTAAAAAAGCACGTTCCATACGCATCGCGCACAGAGTTCGTTCTTGCGGTTTCCTTTGGTGTTATCGCGGTAATTCTTGCGGCGCTTTTATGCCTTATCCTTCCGGACTATTCGGTATTCGTCGTAGCGGGCGCACTTCTTCTTTACCTTATTTCGGTTGCCCTTATCGGCTATGCGCGACAGGCGCACCGTGACCGTATGCCTGAGCGACCTATTCACGAGCTTCTTGATTCAGAGGGAGCGGAGGTATTTATCAATTCGGACAAGCCCACCGTTACATTTAATATGAACGGAGAGGTACTTTGGTGTAACTCTGCGATGTCCGCCTTGTTATCCGGTGACTATAACCCCATAGGAAGAGATATTTCCGATGTGTTGGGTCAGCCTATTCCCAAGACCGATAGATTTGAAATAACCTTTTCCGAGCGTACCTTCGGCTGTGAGTATTTTACGCTTAAGAGCGCGGAGGAGGATATCGGTATGATGATATTTACCGATATAACCGAGCTTCTTCTTGCTAAAAAGCTTTATAAAGATGAGAGAATGGCTGTCGCATATATTGCGATAGATAACGTTGAGGATATTCTTCAGTACGTGCAGAAAAAGTTTGGCGACGCGGTATCAAGCGTTGATGATAAGCTTAAATCCTGGGCGGCATCGATAAACGGAATTATAAAATCCTACGAAAACGATAAGTATATCCTCAACGAAGTTAAAGAGTATTTCGTAAAAAATAATATTTAAAGGATATAGTGTTATGTCAGAAACAATCGCTGAATACATTGTAAATATATTAGGCGACAAATTAGCGCCTGAATTGGTAGCGTTTATTGTATCAATGTTACCTATTCTCGAACTAAGAGGTGGCCTTATTGCAGCAAAACTAATGGATATTGAATTTTTTAAAGCCTTTGCTATTTGTTTTGTTGGTAATATGTTACCGATACCTTTTATTCTTT
>JAFYRZ010000142.1 GCA_017546745.1 Clostridia bacterium | reverse complement strand
ACGAGTTTTTTTCATATCTATGATCCTCTGGTTTGACGATCCGCGAAAACGCAGTCCAAGCCAATGATTCTCCTCCTCATACCGTCCGTCAACCAGCACGTCAACGTAGGAGAGAAGCTCCGCGGTTATATCAAGGCACTTCGGATGCTCTCCGAGCGCCCCCGTCAGCTCCTCGTAAAGGTTGCCCGTAAAGAGCCAGACCGTCTTGTCGGGAAATCTTTCGCGGAACTCCCGAAGAAAGGGTAAAATCTCCCTTTGATTTTCCGGCTCCATCGGCTCTCCGCCGAGGACGGTGATGCCCCTGACGGATGAGGACGACATACTGTCGTATATCTCCCTTTTCACTCCCTCGTCAAAGGGCGCACCGTAATTAAAATCCCACGTTTCGGGCTGAAAGCAGTTCTTACAGCGGTTACGGCAACCGCTAACGAAGAGCGAGGTTCTTATTCCCTCACCGTTTGCAATATCGAACTTTTTTAGCGCTCCATAGTACATTTTGTAAGCCCTCCTTTACATTTTAAGCTTTTCTTTAAGAAACTGTCCCGTATATGAGGTGTCGCACGCTGCAACTTTTTCGGGTGTTCCCGTAGCAACGAGAGTGCCTCCGCCGTCTCCGCCCTCGGGGCCGAGATCGATAAGATAATCGGCAGTCTTTATGAGGTCGAGGTTATGCTCTATGACCACGACGGTATTGCCGCCGTCTGTGAGCCTTTGGAGTATCGTGATAAGCTTTCTTACGTCCTCGGTATGAAGTCCCGTAGTCGGCTCGTCGAGGATATAGACGGTCTTACCGGTAGAGCGCTTTGCAAGCTCGGTCGCAAGCTTTACTCTCTGCGCCTCGCCACCCGAGAGAGTGGTTGAGGACTGACCTATCTTAATATAGCCAAGACCGACGTCGAAGAGGGTCTTAAGCTTTCTTTGTATCTGGGGAAGTCCGTCGAAGAAGGTAATTCCCTCCTCTACCGACATCTCAAGGACGTCGTAGATGCTCTTGCCCTTGTACTTAACGTCGAGGGTATCGCGGTTATATCTTTTTCCGCCGCAGACGTCACACTTAACGTAGACGTCGGGGAGGAAATTCATCTCGATGCACTTTACTCCGTCACCCTCACATGCCTCGCATCTGCCGCCGCGGATATTAAAGGAAAATCTTCCCGCGTCGTAGCCCTTTGCTCTTGCGTCCTTGGTCTTTGCGTAAAGGTTTCTTATATCGGTGAAAAGTCCGGTATAGGTCGCGGGGTTCGATCTCGGGGTGCGTCCTATCGGGCTTTGGTCGATGCTTATGACCTTATCGAGGTTTTCAAGCCCCTCTATCCTATCGACCCTTCCGGGGTAGGTAACCGCGCGGTTAAGGTCACGGGCAAGCGTTCGGTAAAGAATGGAGTTTACGAGAGAGGACTTTCCGCTTCCCGAAACACCGGTTACCGCAACGAAGCAGCCGAGGGGGATATCAACGTTAATGCTTTTAAGGTTGTTTTCCTTTGCACCTATGATGCGAAGAAAATTGCCGTTGCCGCCCCTGCGTATTGCCGGTATTTCTATCTCGCGCTTACCCGAGAGGTATTCGCCGGTGACAGAGCCTGCGGTATTTGCAACCTCCTCTGGCGTGCCGACGGCAACCACCTCGCCGCCGTGGATTCCCGCGCCGGGACCGATATCAACGAGGAAATCTGCCTCACGCATCGTGTCCTCGTCGTGCTCTACGACGATAACGCTGTTACCGAGATCGCGAAGATTTTTAAGCGTGCCGATAAGCTTGCCGTTATCGCGCTGATGAAGTCCTATGCTCGGCTCGTCGAGGATATAAAGAACGCCCGTGAGCGCAGAGCCTATCTGTGTTGCAAGCCTTATTCTCTGTGCCTCGCCGCCCGAGAGAGTGCCTGCGGTGCGCGCAAGGTTAAGGTAATCAAGACCGACCCTGACGAGGAAGCCGAGGCGCGCCCTTATCTCCTTTAATATCTCGCTTGCGATAGTCATCTCGCTCTCGGTAAATTCGAGCGAATTGACGAAGTCAAGCATTTTTGAGATCGAAAGGCGGCATATCTCGTCTATATTGAGTCCGCCGACCGTAACGCCGAGAACCATATCAGAGAGCCTGCGTCCCTTACATCTCGGGCAATCAACGTCCTCAACGAACTGTTGATAATAGTCACCGAACTTCATTCTCATACGCTTTTCGATTATGTGAATGATTCCGTCAAAGGTGGTGTACTGCTCTCTGCCCTCGCCGCCGAAAAATCTCGTAACGAGGTATCTCTTCTCGCCCGTGCCGTACATAAGCGCGTTAAGCGCATCATCCGAAAACTCTGACACGGGGGTATCGAGGGTGAAGCCGTAGTCCTCACCGACGGCGGCGATAAGCGGGCCGGTCCAGGAGTCCTCGGTCATAGTCTTAAAGCCGTTTGCACCGATAGCTCCGTCACGGAGCGAAAGCTCCGGGTGGGCAAGCACCTTTTTGACCGACACCATCTGCTGGTTGCCGATACCGGAGCACTGCGGGCAAGCGCCTATGGGGTTATTAAACGAGAACATTCTCGGCTCAAGCTCGGGGAAGCTTATGCCGTGCTCCTCGCAGGCATATTTCTGCGAGAACTCTATCTCCTCGCCATCCGTGCCGTCGCGGTTAACGGTAAGGATATTTACCCTGCCGTCCGAAGCCTTAAGCGCACTCTCGACAGAGTCGGAGAGGCGGGAGCGGATATCTGCCCTTAAGGCAAGTCTGTCTACTACTATATCTATCGAATGCTTGAGGTTTTTATCAAGCTTTATCTCCTCGGAGAGGTCGTACATATTCCCGTCAACGCGCACTCTTGCAAAGCCGCTCTTACGCGCGTCGGTAAAGACCTTTTCGTGCATACCCTTTTGTGCGTTTACGACGGGAGCAAGCACCATAAATCTCGTGCCCTCGTCAAGCGACATAATTCTGTCGACTATCTGGTCGAGCGACTGCTGCTTTATCTCCTTACCGCAAACGGGACAGTGCGGTACACCGACCCTTGCGTAAAGAAGCCTTAGGTAGTCGTAGATCTCGGTCACCGTACCGACGGTAGAGCGCGGATTTTTTGAGGTCGTCTTTTGGTCTATCGAGATTGCAGGAGACAATCCCTCGATAAGATCGACGTTAGGCTTGTCCATTTGCCCAAGGAACATTCTCGCATATGACGAAAGGCTCTCAACGAACCTGCGATGCCCCTCTGCGTAAAGAGTATCAAAGGCAAGAGACGTCTTTCCGCTACCGGAAAGCCCTGTAAGAACGACCAGCTTATCACGAGGTATAGTAAGGTCTATATTCTTTAAATTATTAACTTTTGCACCTTTAATGACAATATTTCTTGACATTTTCTGCTATTTCCTGTTCTATTTCGTAACTCTTAGCTCGTGAATTCTGTCACGGAGATAAGCCGCCTTTTCAAATTCAAGCGTCTTTGCCGCGCTTCGCATCTCGGCGGTGAGCTGCTCGATAAGCTTATCACGCTCGAGCCTTGAGAGCTTCTTCTTTTCGGTGGGCTTTGCACGCTTACCGATCTCTATTACCTCGGCTACGCGCTTCTTGACGCTCTCGGGAGTAATTCCGTTTTCCTCGTTATACCTCATCTGTATCTCGCGGCGGCGGTTGGTCTCATCTATCGCGCCCTTCATAGAGCGCGTTACGGTATCTGCGTACATAAGAACGTGACCGTTTATATTTCTTGCCGCGCGCCCGACCGTCTGTATAAGCGAGGT
>JAFYRZ010000141.1 GCA_017546745.1 Clostridia bacterium | reverse complement strand
GGATTTCTTCGTTTTTAATGGTCTTTTTCTACCGCCGTTTCCTTCCTCTCGACGTATTCATATACGCCTTCGGGGCGGAGAACGACGCTTCTTCCTCAAATCTGCCTATCCCCTTTGTCAAAACAACGAGGCTGTCTCAAATTTTGCATTTGAGACAGCCTCTTCATTTTTTATTTTTTACCTTTAATATCCAATAAGCGTAGCAAACAGAAGCACGACGACGGTGATGGCGAGGACGATGCCCTGCAACTTCCAGGTCCACTTAAACCATTTTGTGTAAGACACGTTAGCCATAGAGAGGCCGACGAGCAGGACGGGGTTTGTGGGGAGGATAACGTCGGTAAAGCCGTCTGCCATACAGTAGGCGAGAATGACCATCTCGGAGGAGATGCCCATAGAGCGGCATATTGGGAGAACGATCGGCAAAACGAGCATTATCTTCGCGCTCGACGAGCCGATAAACACCTGGAGGATAAGGATAAGAAGATAAACGAGAAGTATCGTCGCAAACTTGCCCTTGCCGTCAAGGATACCTATAACGTAGTACATTATAGAGTCGATTATCTCGCCCTCGGTCATAACGAGCTTGATAGAAGAGGCAAGCGCGATAAGAGCGACCGCAGGGAGCATAGCGACAGCGCCCTTTGCAATATGGCGGAAGGTATCGGACTTTTTCTCGGTTACGAGAAGACCGGCGATAATTCCACCGAAAAGGAAGCTTACCGCAAGGATCGGGATCGCAAGATCCGAGATCGCGCGAACGGAGGCTATAAGAATGAGAACCACTCCCTGCGCGGCAAAGAAAAGGCAGAATACCCTAAAAACCTTATCGTTCTCGGGAGTCCTCTCTCTTGCCGAATCAAAGCCGGTGAGCTTCTCGCGCTTCTCGATATCGATAGCGTAGGTGATGCTCCTCTTCGGGTCTGCCTCGATACGCTTAAGGTGCGCCATAAGGAACACGCAGAGGGTAACGTAGATGATAACGAAGAATATAAGCCTTAACCAAAGTCCCGAGCTGACACCGACACCTGCGATAGAGGCGGCAAGTCCGACCGAGAATGGGTTCGTTATAGCCGCCGAGAAGCCGAAGCAGGCAGCAAGAAGACACGCGCCAAGTCCCGTCATGGTATCAAAGCCCATGGACAGCATAAACATTATAATAAGAGGAAGCAGGGTTACAAGCTCCTCAAACATTCCGAAAAAGCTGCCGAACAGCATAAAGATAAGAACGCAGAAGCAGATAACCGGTCCGCCGCGGTCGGCAAGTCTTTTTATCAGGCGGCTGATAACTATCTTCGTTCCGCCGGTCTTTTCAAGAAGATTGAAAACTCCGCTCATTACGAGAAGAAAGACCGAGATCATAATGATAGTCAGCGCATCGGACGAGGCAAAAACTCTTATGGGGGCTGTAATAACGCGCCAGATGGCAATTCCGCCCTGTTCCTCGTTTACCGTGTAAGAGCCGTCGATAATAATTCCGTCAGCATCGCGCTCAAAGCTTCCATTAGGGATTATATAGGACAAAACGCCCGAGATCGCAAGCATAAACGAAAGAAGAATAACGACGGTAATAAATGATTTAAATTCTATATTTGCAGAGGCTTTTTCGGTCTTTTTTTGCGCATTATGTAAAGTCTTATTGTCATTCATAGCACAAAAAACTCCTTTCCTTTGTTTTTATAGAGATTTTAGAATTTCAGAAGCTATATACCAATCCACAGCACTCCTAAGCTCCTTAGGTGCGAAATAGTATATTTCCTTTCCAACGTATATCTCGAAATTCTCTCCCGAGCCGAAGAGAATTCTGTATATCGAATCCATTGGGAAGTGGCGGCATACCTGCTCGCCGTCCTCGGTTCCGGTATAGGTAAGCCCCGTACGGTCAAGGCGGCACGAGCCCTTTCCCGACTCGCGGAGAATTGTCTTTCCGCCGATCGAGGAATGCTTAAGAGTGACCTCACTCTCAAGGGCAAAATTCTCGTCCGCGAGTATTTCCTCGCGCATTTTTTCCTTCTGCCAGTCGTACATATCGCGGAAGTTATCGAACTTAAATTCGGGGGCAAACTGATAACGCGCGTCTACCGCGGTCCTCATAGAGCAGCATTCGCAGAAAAGCTCCCTGCCCTTTGTCTTAAGGGTGTATCTTCCGCCGCACTCGGGGCAACGGGTGAGTATGTTTTCAAGTCCCTCTGCCATTTTTCTCGAGCGGTAGCGAACCTCGGGACGAGTCTTAAGCCACTCGAGCTCGTCGTAATAAAGCGCGTCAAGCGTGCGCCTTTCGATCTCAGAGAGGTCGAGCGTTTTAAGCTCATCCGCCGTGAAGAGGGGGTTAAGCTGCGCCTCAACGAGCGAGCCGCGGCGGATTCCCTTACCCCACTTGGGCTTAGCAAGGTAGTCACCGCGAATATTGATAACGTAGACGGGAACGCCCATCTTCTTTATAAAGTCATAGGTCGAGGGCTGTATATCCTCGAATTTTCCGATAGTTGAGAGCCTTGCCTCGGGCATCATAGCAAGAACGCCGCCGCGCTTTATAACTCTTATGCAGTTCATAGCGCTCTCGGTATCCGTCGTGAACATGCTCTTCGGAAAAGCACCGATCCAGCGGAGTATCTTACCGGTAATTTTTTGGTAGAAATACATTCTCGCAACGATAAAGCTGGGAGTCGTCTTTTTAAGAAGCGTGCCCGCGTAGGCAAAATCTATGAACGCGCCGTGGTTCGCAAGAACTATCGAGGGCTTCTCGATCTTATCCTTAGGCACGTTCCAGATAAACTTAAGCTTGATCTTTCCGAAAACGAGCGTTCTGAATATGGCGTAGAGAAACGTAAGACGTCGCTCGGGATACTCGCTTACGACCGTCTTTGAGGAATACTGCTTTTTCGATTCCCTGAGATACGCGTTCATCTTTTCGATAAAGAACTCTCTTTTCCACATAACTATCGAAAGAAGCAGAACGAGAACCGCAAAAACGCCGACCGATATTATCCAGCTAAACTCAAGCGCGATATGACCGAGGCCAACACCGATGCAGATAGACGGTATCGCGCCGAGGGTGGTGATCGCGATAAATCTCGGATATCGCATACGCATTGTTGCGGCAAGGAAGCAGATCATTCCGTAAGGGATCGCAGGGAGGAAATAAAGGATAAATATTACCGCCGCGACCTTTCCGGTCTTTCCCGCGCTCTCCATATCGATATCGAGGCGTTTGTCAAAGTATTTACGCATGCTCTCGCCAAAAATCTTGTAAAGAAGGAAGATCAACGAGCTTCCGAGCACAACTCCGACGGTACAGCAAAGAAGTCCTACGGGAAAGCCGAAGGTAAGTCCCGCAAGCACCTGCACCGGCTCTGCCGGGAGAAAGGCAATAACGACCTGGAGCATAGAGAGGATAGCAACCGTGATGTATCCGCGCCAGCCGATGCTGCGAAGCGCGTCCTGTATCTCCTCGTTAGACATCTCCTTTGTAAAAACAGTTCTTATTATCTCAATATTCTCGCCCGTGAAGAGAAAAAGACCGAGCAGGAAAACGACGGGTATCGCAAGTATTCCGATTAAAAGCTTTAGCCTTCTGTCCTTACGCATAAGCTCCTCCATTAGGTTTCTGAAATAAAGCATTATAAGTAATTATACTACTTTTTTGCTTAAAGTTCAATACTTTTTTATATTTTAATATAAATAAGGCGAAAAAACAGGTTATTTTTGCCACTAAATGGCAGTTTTTGACGTAAAAAAGCCCGTTTTTCATAAAACGGGCGCTTTTATTTTCGTTGTTGTCTTAGATTTTTACGGTCAGAAAAGTCCGCCATTGTATTTTTTCTGCACGATGAGGATAGCCACCGTTCCTATTATCATTCCCACGATAAGTATGGCGGTTGCTATGACCGCGATGCCGTCAGTATCACCGAAAAGTCCTACGATACCGCTTATAAAAAAGCTCGCAGTAAAGGTGAGCATAGCCTTGCCGAAGGCTCTTGCGTAGCCGACCGTGTCGGTGACACGCGTCCTGTGATAATCGTGTATAAGGTCGGTTTTCCCGCGGTAAATCGCAATGCTAAGTCCGAAAAACACAGCGCCTACCGCAAACATAATTATAGAAAAGATCAGCATAAATGCGCCTCCGTTTTATCGCTTTTCGTATTCATACAAACGATAAAGCTTTTTTGAAAATCCGCCCGCGTAAAGCCGCCCAAAGATGAATCCTTCGACTCCCGAAAGCTCGTCTACATATTTCTGCGGTATCATCGTATGCTCTTTCAGAAACGCAAGCGCACCGCTCGCGTACTCGCTCGGCGAATCTATGCCAAACACCTCAGTAACGCCGACGGTGTTAACGGGATTCGCTCGCTTTGACAGCCTTGCTGCAAGCGTCGTGTATGCGTCTGTAAGGAGAGAAATCACCCCGAAGCGAGCGCAAAGGCTCTCCGTAAGTCCACGCATCTCTTCGGCGGTCAGGTACATGCTTACCCCCTCCATAACCACTATCGCCTTGTCGCCTGTAACGCAGTCAAGCCAATCCGAGCATCTGACGTCGCCCGCGACCATTTTATAGCCGTCGGCTTCGGTAAAATAGCGTTGCCTTTCCTCGATGACCTCAGGGAAATCCACGTCGTACCACGCGGACCTGTCTCCCCCGACCCTTAAGACGCGGCCGTCCATTCCGCAGCCGATGTGTATCACGACAGCACCCGGCTCTTCGCCGATTTTCTCCTTGACCCACTCGTCAAAAGCGCGGGCGCGAATCCCCATATAGTAGGCAAGCCACTTGCTCGCCGCCTTTCCGCGAAGCTTAAAGCCCTCCGCCTCCCAGATCTCCTCCGCTCTTTTATCGTTTAGAAAAAGCCCCTTCTTGCTTACAAAAGCCTTACCGTATAAGGGTATATATAAAGTTTTGTTTACATTATTCATAAGCGATACCTCTTTTTAAGAGATTATAAGCTCATCTCAAAGCTTTGATTATATGCAAGATTATTATAGCATATTTCTAATCGAAAGTCAACCGATAGGGAGAAAGGAAAAAACCGAGGACGTAGAGCTCATGGGATTTCGTGTGGGAAACAAAACGGAGAATGAATGTTCTGAATTTCTTGCCAAGGTACGACTCAAAAGACCTCAAGAAAAGAAAAAGCACCACGTTTGTGGTGCTTTCTTGTGGTCTGGTGAAGCAAACGCTCCGGTATCCGAACTGCCTTCTATTGCCAGAAGTTCATCGCTTGTAGGAACAGTTACAGGCTCTTTTTTGAAATTAAATGTTATTCCAAGATTATCGTCGTAAAGAATGATGCATTTTACCAAACTGTCAATCAAACGCTCTTTATTATGGTTTGTTATAACAGCAACTTGATTTATGGGTTAGAAAATGGTATAATAAAATTGTTGGTAAAGATTAAGCAAAAAGCATAGCACTTTGATTAGTAAGAGGTTTGTATGTCTATTGATTTGAAAAACAAAAAACTTCTAAAAGAATGGGAGAAAATTAAAGAATCTAGGATATTCCCATCCTTTGAAGCAT
>JAFYRZ010000140.1 GCA_017546745.1 Clostridia bacterium | reverse complement strand
GGTTTGACCCGAGAAGCGGCGAGTATCGCTTCCCCGCGGACTTTATTCCGCTCTTTGAGACCAACGGATTTATCGTAAAGCTCGACCATTTCGTTTATATCGAGGTGCTTGAATATCTTTCGGGCGCGACAGAGCGCGGCGAAAAGGTCGTTCCCATCGCGGTCAACGTTTCGCGCGTTACCGCAACGAGCCCGGATTTCATTAACTTCTACGTCGGAAATAAGAAGAAATACGGTATTCCCGACGGATTTATCACCCTTGAGCTTACCGAGTCCTTTGCTATGGAGGACTACGATAAGATCTCGGGCATCATAACCGCGCTTCATAACGGAGGTATGCGTCTTTCTATCGACGACTTTGGCTCGGGCTACTCCTCCTTCTCTATTTTGAAGTCGGTTGACGTTGACGAGTTAAAGCTCGACAGCGTGTTTATGAAGCGAGGCGTTGATATAAGACGCGACGATAAGCTCCACGCTACTATGATAGAGCTTGCAAAGTCTATGGGTATGAGCGTAGTTCAGGAGGGCGTTGAGACCAAGGAGCTGTTTGATAAGGTTGTCGCTATGGGCTGTAACATTATCCAGGGCTTCTATTACGCTAAGGCGATACCGCTTGAGGAATTCAAGCTGTTCGTTAATTCCAACACCTCGATCAAGTATAAATCGCTCGTTAAGTAACGGGCAGAAAGGGAGGCCGAGCGTGAATAAAGTCGTTAGCAGGAAAATAACTCTGACTTTACTTGAGCTAAGCCTTCTGATTGCAGTTGTTGCACTCGCTATGCTAAGCAACTCCGGCCTTGGCTGGTTTGCAAGCAACGATAGGGTTGACGCCACGGAAATGAGCGTTAGCGTGCGTGTCAGCTCGGGACTTACGGGAGAGCTTAAAAGCTATCCCGTGACAGATATAACCGATGATCTTTATACGATCTTTTACGGCGAGGAGTCGTATTCGTTGCCTATAAACGACCCGAACTCCATAACCTACTCTGAATATAAAAAGGCACTTGCCATTATTATAACGCTTAATGCAAGCTCTGCCACCGAGGTGCGCGTATCCCTTTCTGCATCAAGCGCAGATGAGAATATAGATTCCGTTATAAACAAAATAAGCAACTGTATAAAGGTAAGCACTGCTACGTTGAGCGAGGATCTTGGAGTGGCAACAAAATCACAGCAGTCCCTTTCCTTCCTTTCGGTAACGGACGGTGAGGCGAAAAAATCACGTCTTATAGATTTTGGGCGCTTCGCTCTTGCGGAGGGAGAGAACAGAATCGTCTTTCTTATTGAGTATGACGAGGAGCTTCTTGATTTCATCAGCCGGCGCATTTTAAAGCAGGACCCCGGCGCATTTAGGATAACCTACGCGAACGATATTAACTTTACCATTACCGAGTAATTTTATAGAAATGGAGGCGCAAATTGAAGAAAAATAAAACAATACTTTGCATCTTGCTTGTTTTTTGTATAGTTTCTTCATTTATTACAGCCTCTCTCGCTTGGTTTGCCGAGGTTGCAGACATCAATACGGACGGAGAATTCTCCGGCGAATCTGTGGCGGCATATTTCGGTAAGGGTGACGGAACAAAGGAGAATCCGTATTACGTATCCACCGCAAACCACGTATATAACCTTGCGTGGCTGCAGAACTCGGGCGCGTTTAACGAAAATAAAACGTATTTTAAGCTTTGCGACTCTGAGGGCGAGCCTATTGAGCTTGATATGAAGGGGCTGATAAGCGGAACGGAACAGACCTCCGGTGCTATACCCCCTATCGGCACGGTTGAAAACCCCTTTATCGGAGAGTTTGACGGCTGTGGCTCTACCATCAAAAACCTTTGGGTATCCACCATGAAGAGCGACTGGAAGGAGCAACCGGACGGTGCGCGCGACTACGACGGAACACACGTCGGGCTCTTTGGCGCGATCAGTGGCGAGGCGATCGTTGAAAACTTTATCCTTGATAAAATAGAGGTCAAGGTGCATAGCACTGCGACCGTAGGCATCGTATGCGGCTACGTTGATGCTATGATAAGAACGGTTGGCGTTTATAACGGAATTATAACCGTTGCGGCGGGTGCTGCCGTAGATAGCGGATACTCCCTGCTTGGAGAAAAAAGCGAGAGAATAGTGTGGGACGATCTGCCTTGGGTAGATGCAGAAGAGGGCGACGGTGTTGGCGGCGGCGAGGGCAGCGGCAAGGGCGGAGACCTTGTTATCGACCCTAACGATTACGAGAATAACGGAGACAGTGCGTTTGCCGCGATTCCGGCGGGCGGCTTTGCGGCAGTGCCGGGTGCTGTATCGGGTACGGCTTACTACGTTGGTGAGCTTAAGACTATAACGGGTAAGAAGAATTCGTCCTTCTTTGATATGAGAAAATTTGACTCCGAGGGCATCAAGACGGATTTCAAGGATGAAAAGGACCCGAGCTATGCTATGAAAAAGATCGGCGAAATGTATGATAAATACTCTGCCGGTGATAAGCTTATCGGTGTTGACGTTCCGTTTGACCTTGACGGCACGGTGAAGATCGGCACTGCTGACATAAAGGACAGAACCGGCAGGACTATTTCGGTTCCGCAGGGTGGAATATGGTTTAAGCCTCTTGCCGGCGGAACGGTATCTATGGCATTCGGCGTTACGGATAAGTCGAGCGACCGTTACGCAATGCTTTACGTCTGTGAGCGAACCATAGACCTTAACAACCCGAACGACAAGGGTACTCTTAATGTTGTAAAGACGGTAGAGTATAAGCTCCCCAAGAGCGGCCTTTCCCTTGGTGATTTCGTTTATTACGAGTATGAGATACCTACCGAGGATATAGGAAAATACGAGTACGTTATAGGGAAATCCAACGTATCGGGGCACGATGCTGAGTTTGGCTTCTTTGCTCTTGCTCTCGCGGGAACTAATGCAAACGTTGGTAGCGGTAACGGATATGACGACGGTGCGTTTTACCCGGTAGTAATTGACGTTGACTACCTTGTAAGTCCTACCTCGGATATTTTCGACGCGTCATATATCAACCATCAGACAGTATTAAGAATAAATTACGCAACCACAGACGAGGAAAAGAAGCTTTATTTCCTTGCCGCAGGGCAGGTGGGCAGCTCGGTGGTTTATTATTATCTGCCGTCGGGCATCACGGTAACAGACGTTTCTGTAAACAAGCAATCCTCAAAGGCAAAGACCTTTGAGGAGGCTCTCGGCACAACCGGCGCACACTTTAGCGACAGAGAAGAAACTGCATAGAGTTAGCAAAAAGATAGGAGGACGAGCGTGAATAAAATTTGCAATTCAAAGGCGTCTATGATGCTTATCGGGCTCGTTCTCGCGCTTTCTGTTTTTGCCATGGGTATTCTCGGAAACGAGGGACTTGGCTGGTTTGCAAGCAACGATAAGGTAACGGCAAACGATATGGGCATCTCGGTCAACGGTGATTTTAACATTATCGAAGGGGTCGAATACTTCGCTATCGAGTCTATTTCGCTTGACGGTGTTAATAACATTTACTCCTTTAAGAACGAGCTTCCCGAGAGCGAGCCGAAGAGCCTCGGACAGTTCTCAACGCTGGTTGCGGAAAGACAGATACTTATCAAGATAACCCTGCACGAGGGGGTTGGCGCGGTGCGCGTTTTCGCCTCCTCAAGCGCCGAGGAATATATCGCAGACGATACCCCGAGCATCACGAGGGATAATAATTCGCTTTCCTCGATCGTTGAATTTTACTCCGTATCGGGCGACTCTGTCGACACCGCGAACGGCGAGTACGTCATATCAAGCGAGAACTTTCAGGGCGGCGCCTCGCGCTTCGCTGACGTTAACGTAAGCGGTGGCAGCGTTACCTCCTCATTTACACCGTATATATTGGTATATGAAACCGAAAGCGGAGTTAAGGATAACGTTGTTTATATCATCGTAGACTATTACGAGGATGCCGCAGAGCACGTTATGGACACCGCGAGCATGCTTGAGGCAAACGGTGAGATAACCTTTGACGGAAATGAAGACGATCACGTAATAACCTTTGCACCGGATTTTAAAATATTGGTGGAAAAGGTAGCATAACCCCTTTCCAAAATGGAGAAAAAATGAAAAAAAGCATATTGAAAACACTGGTAGCCACGGTCCTTGTGCTTGTGCTTTCGGTGACGGCGGTTGCTTGGTTCTTCGAGGCGGAGGATATAAATCCCGACGTGCATGGAAGTGCTATAACGGGCTACTTTCACGCGGGCGACGGATCTAAAGAGCACCCCTATCAGTTAAATAACGCAAAGCACGTATATAACCTTGCGTGGCTTCAGTATATCGGCTACCTCAATGAAGAGGACCAAGAGACGGGAAAAATAAAGCAGCTCTATTTTGAGCTTATAGATAATATAGATATGGACGGGATAATTCTCCCTCCCATCGGTACGACGGATGAGCCGTTCGTCGGTCATTTTGACGGAAACGGATATTGTATCAGCAACCTCGTCGTATCAAACTACCTTTCGGGTGAAAATAACCAGTTAAAAATAGTTCAGCGTCCGCTTAGCGTTACCGAGATAGACCCGGAAACGGTTTCTATCGTTGGATTTTTCGGTGTTGTAGGCGCGTACGGTGATATTACTGCCGATATGCTTGCGAACGATAGCGATAAGACCGACATTACCCAAAAGGTAAACTCGGTACACGACCTGTTCCTTGAAAACCTTACGGTAAGAACCGAGACGACGTCCTCTCTTATCGGCCTCGTTGCGGGATATGCCAACGGCTCTATTATGAACGTCGGCGTTGCCGGTGATAGCGGTATTCAGCTTGGCACGAAGACCCAGCCCCTCCAGCCGAAAGAGGCGGGCGACATAATCTATGCAGCTTCGTTCTACTCTCTTATCGGTCAGTACAACGCCACCAACATCGTCTGGAAGGACGCGCCCACGGGCGGCCTCGTTGACGGCGGAGAGGACACCGACCAGGGCGCAGGCTGGGGTGGCTCTATCAACATGAACCAGCTAAGATTAAGAATTACGTATATAGCAGGAGCGGTTGGATTAACAAGCTATAAAATTTCCGGAGCATACGGTGCTAATGTGTTCTTTGGTGCTAATCAGCAGAACTACGTAGACGGAACTTATGTAAACTCTGTTGCCAGCTTGGTTACGGGAACGGTTATGCCGCTTTCTATCAATCAGTCTATATTCGAGTCTGCAGTAACGCTAAAAACGCACGGTAGCATAACTCTTAAAACGATTGATTATTATTTAAATAATACTGATAAAAATGCAGAGCCCGTTGTTAAAGAAAACAGTGGTTATATAGTTGGTGGAGGAACAAGAACCTCTATTTCCAACAAATCCTGGGTCGATTTCAAAAACGATTACGTTTCCGGAGGACAAAGCAAGGCCGGCGGAAGCTACACGGCAGGAATAGCTAAATCTATCGGAACGTCTCTTAACAAGGAAGCGACCTTCCCCGAAAACAATCTTCATATGCTGACTATAAGTGCAACGGACGGCAAGACCTACGCGATCTCGGACGATTACAACGTTAACGCAAATACCTGGATAGGTAATAATTACTCGGATTCAAACACTAAAACCTATACCGATCTCGGTCTTAAGAAATATTCCGTTATAGAGGACGGAAAGGACGTTGGAGTTAGAAACATATTCGTAAACACCACTAAGGGCAGCAATCTTATACAAAGTATTTTGTTCTATTCAAAAATAGACACCCAAAGCTATGAGAAAACTACGGTGAATGACGTAATGCTGTTGGGTACTGAGTATGACGGATACGAGATGTTAAACGGCGCTATCAATTTCTCTATAAGCGGTAAAGGTATTGCAACCGCTATTGTTGCGACCAATTCGGCTTACGGAACGACGATTGATACGCTGGCTACTATTTCGCATACGTTGTTTCAGGTTATGCAGGTACACAGGGACGCGAATAAAAAGATCACAGAGGTCGTGCCGATAGATACGATACACGAAGTAAAAAACGGAAGCTCGGTAGATTACAAATACAATCTTGGCGCTGATTTCGAGCAAGAAGGCTATACGCTTGTTTACGACTACGCTAAAATGGGCCTCTTAAAAGAAACCGGCGCGGCATACTACTTTGAGATTCCGCTTACAGATGGCGAATATGCTATTGGAGCTACAACGGGCCTCACCTCAAATTATCCTGCAACCCTCATTTACCTCGATATCGGTGCAAACGGAGATAAGGTTGTTGGTGATGATGACGTTGATGCACCCGGTGAGACCGCGGAGCATCAGATCGAGGGAGTGACCTTCGTAGATTCCGACGCAATCGCGGCAAAAAGCACCGAGGGCTATTCTATCGTTACCTTTAAGGTTGTGATAAGCGAGAGCGGCTACGGCAAAAGCCACGGTGGACTTTTGCTTGTGTTTAACCGTTCGTCAAAGACGAATATAACGGTGACGGAGACCGACACGGGCGGAGTATTTGGCGTAACCGAGCTTACGGATGATAAGGACTTGACGGTCGGAATAGGACCGCCGAGCGGATAATACCGATGAAATCCTGCTTTGCAGGATGAAGAACCCCATACAAAAGAGCGAGAAGCTTTCGGCTTCTCGCTCTGAATTTTTATTTATTTTCGTTATTTTCCTTAGCCTCGGCGGCTTTCTTGAGAAAGCACTTAAGCTTTGAGAGCGGCATAGGCTTTGCAAAATAGTAGCCCTGTATACCGTCAACGCCGATCTGTTTAAGATGCTCTACCTGCTCCTTGGTTTCTGCGCCCTCGGCAACAACGCCAAGCCCCATACCGTGGAAAAAGTCGGTAAGGATCTTTGCAAGGTCGCTTCGCTCGGGGCTTTCATTAGATGCGGTGAGCGAAACGTCAAGCTTTACCGTTTTAAGCGGCAGCTTAAAGATAACGTTAAAGTTAGAGTATCCCGTGCCAAAGTCGTCGAGGTAGAAGGAATAGCCGCTCTCGCAAAGCCTGCGCATATTCTTTTCTGCCAGGACAAGATCGTCAAGTATTACCCTTTCGGTAAACTCAAAGCTAATTCTGTTATGCGGTATGCCATATCCGTCAACTATTCTGTTAAGCTGCTCCTCAAAATCCGGGGCAACAAGCTGAAGCATCGGGAGGTTTATAGATGCGCGCATACCGTCAAGCTCGGGGCTTTGTGCCATAGCCTTACAGGTGCTGTCGATTACGAACCAGGTCAGGGGAATTATCTGTCCCGTTTTTTCGGCAAGAGGGATAAATTCAGCGGGGCTGATGTACGCGCCGCTCGGCTCCTTAAGTCTTATAAGAACCTCGAAGGAGGAGAAAGCGCGTTTTTTCGTGCTGTAAATGGGCTGGAACCATATCTCGTATCCCGTATCGTCGCTTATCGCTTCCATACGGTTGATAAGATACTTTTTCCTGAGCCTTGCTATCTCAAGGTCGAGAGAGCAGGGAAGAAGCTTCTTCTTTTCGGCACGCGCGGTGACAACGGCATACTCGAGCTTCTCGTAAAATGCGTCAGAGCTTGCCTCATCCTCCCATACGTGCTCGGATATCGAGTAGGTAAGCTGAAACTCCGTGCCCTTGTAGGTGATCTTTTCGTCAAGAAGCTTAAGAAGCTCCTCGGTCTGCGCCGTGCTCGCCGCCTCGCTCGAGTAAGGGGAAACGAGCGCAAAGGTCGTGCCGTACATATGGAAGGGGGTCGCAAGATATATTTTTCTTAAAAGAACACCGAAGTGATAAAGAAGCTCGTCGCCAACCTTGTAGCCGTGGTTTTCCTTGATGATACCGATATTATTAAGCTTTATAAGATAAGCCTTGAATTTCTTCCCGGACTTTATCCTTTTTGCAACGTCTGCGTAAAAGCTTCTGCCGTCGTTAAGGTTAGTAAGGGTATTGGTATTGATCTTTCTGTTCTGGAAATTAAGGAAGAACAAAAGCTCAACAAGCACGAGCGCGACGACGAAAACCGACGACTCGGGGTAGAGAAGCTTTGCCAGAATGCAAAGCGCGATTAGCGGCAAACACAGGATAAGCGAGTTTCTTACGTTCGGGCTGAGAGATTTCTTGTGAACGATACAGCAGACAAGCACCATAAGCGCCTGCGGAATTATGAAGATGTAGGGTAAGATCCAATAGCTGCCGATAGAATAGACTCCGTCGGTTACCGAGAATATGTATCCGAATTTAAGGTTTAAGAGAATTATGATAGCAAATACGAGGTAAAGCGAGCCGATAACTATCTTTCCGCGGAGAAAATCGCTCCTTTCCTTAAGCGCGTGCTCTGTGACCTTACTGATAAGATATAACGCAATTACAGAGGTAGTAAGGAGTGAGAAGAGTATATCAAAGGTTATGGCGAATTTCGTAAGTGCCGTGCTTTCGGGAGTATTAAGTATGACGTAAGAGCGCAGGGAGTTAGTGATTGCGGTAACGTAGGTGAAAACCAGACATACCCCAAACCAGCGCGTTGCCTTAGTGATAAAGTATCTGTTACGCAGGAAAACGAAGGTAACGACGATAAGAATTCCTAATGCTAAATAGTTGCCTAAAGTACTCATTTTTTCCCCTTTCTGTCATTTTTTCTTATTTCCACCTGATATTATACACATCAATTACAAAAAAGTCAATCTTTTTGGAGAATTTTTGTGCATATTTGCATATTCCTTATTGAAAAGCACAAACAGTTGTGATATACTATATCCATAAAAGTGTATCTGTTTTGACCGTCAAAGAGAGAGGAGATCCTGTTTTGAAATCCATTCAGAGTAAATTTTTGACCATAGTAATCTCCGGTATGCTCGTTCTCGCAATAGCGATAACCGCGCTTTCCGTCGTATACCTAAACGGCATTTTGGAAAAGGACGCAAACTCTATTACAGACAGCGTTGCAAATGCCGAGACGGTGAAGATAAACGAGGTTTTTAAAACGGTAGAGAACAGCGTTAGGCTGATGGAAAATTACGCATCGACCACAATTGACAGTCCGTATGCGCTCGTCTCGGGAAACTATCTTGCGGATTATAACGTTGATGCAAGACAGATATTTCAGGCGATCATAAACGGCTGCGACGGCGCGCTCTCATACTTCTTCCGCTTCGACCCCGAAATAACCAACAGCACCGCGGGATTTTACGTTTCGCGCGCTACAATGAGCTCGAGCTTTCAGGATATGCCAACGAGCGATCTTTCTGAATACAGGACCGACCCCACGCTTTTCTGGTTCAACAAGCCTAAGGAGGAGCGTCGCGCTATGTGGCTCGGCCCGTACGTAGACACTACCACCGGCGTTAAGCTCTTGACCTACGTTACCCCTATATACGTTGATTATCAGTTCGTCGGAGTTCTCGGAATAGACATATCGTTCTCCGAGGTTGCGGAGATGATAAAATCCATCTCGGTCTATGATAACGGCTTTGCGTACCTTATCTCGTCAGACGGGGTGTCGGTAGAGTATTCTCCCGTTGATTCGCATACCCTAAATCGCGCGCAGTCCGACCACCAGTATGCCGAGGCGAGAAGAACGCTCGATAACGGGCTCACTCTCGTCGTGCACGCAGACTATTCGGATATCCAAAATGACGCATATCGCGTTATCTGGATGATACTCGTTATCGTTCTTATACTTATGGCGTGCTTTATTCTTCTTACCTTCGTTCTTACGAAGCAGGTCGTTAAGCCGCTGAAAAATCTTATAACCGTTGCCGAGGGCTTCCAGGACGGTCGCTTTGACGTAGATATAAGGACCTCCGACTCTAACGACGAGGTTTCCTCGCTTGCGCGTGCGCTTGAGATGACCGCGGTCAAGATGAAGGGCTATACGAGCTATATCGGTGCGCTCGCCTATAAGGATTCCCTTACGGGTGTTAAAAATCACGCCGCGTATACCGATTATACGAATAATATCGACGTTAGGATAAAGACCGGCGAATGTGAGCCGTTCGCCCTCTTGGTTGCTGATATAAACGGACTTAAGGCGGCAAACGATAAATACGGCCACGAGACCGGAAATAAGCTCATTATCAAATCCGCGAAGGCGATCTGCGACGCGTTTAAGCGCAGTCCCGTGTTCCGTATCGGCGGCGACGAGTTTGCCGCGGTCCTTCACGGTGAGGATTTTGAGAGCTATAACGCGCTTATCGATCAGATGGACATCGCCTGCGCATCCTCGCCCGTTATGGTAGAGGACGGTGAGATACCCGTCTCGCTTGCCCGCGCGGTCGCCGTCTACGACGCGCGAATGGACACCTCGTTCGACGACGTTTTCAAGCGCGCAGACAGAAAAATGTACTCGCACAAGCGCCAGGTAAAATCCGCCGCACAGGCAGAGATCACGGTAGTTTAATAAAATCCGGGGCTTGCCCATCACTCTTGCCTAAAAAAGAAGTAAGGAGAAAATTATGACACTTGAAATTGCGCTGGTTATCGTTGGCGCCTTGATCGCAGTCGTCGGACTTGTGTCCGGCATAACGAGCATTTGGCTCGTAGTTAAGTATTTTCGTTTTAACCGCAGAGAAAACAGCCTTGGTCTTACGGGTATGCAGATCGCAAGAAGAATTCTTGACGATAACGGCCTTGCACACATTGACGTCAAGAGAACCGGCTCGCTTTTGTTCGGCAACAGTTATAGCCATTATTTTAAAAAGGTTCGTCTAAGAGGCCTGATCCGTCACGAGACCAGCCTGACGTCTATGGGAATGGGTGCGCAGAAGGCGGCCCTGGCAATATTGGACAAAGAGGGTGATGCGGATATGAGAAGGCGAATTCGTCTTGTTCCCCTTATTACCTTTGGACCCTTTGCCTTTATTCCGCTGCTTTTGATCGGCGGATTGCTTGATTTCTTCATATTCAACGGAAGCGGAATATGTACTCTTGCGCTTGGCATCGCCGGCTTTATGCTTTACGCATATTCTATCGTGCTTTCGGTTTTGACGCTTAAGACCGAAAAGAAGGCGCAGAGCAGGGCATACGACATTTTGCAAAGGGATTATAACGTTAAAGACGACGAGCTTTCAGCGCTTAAGGAGCTCTTCCATCTTTACAACGTTCAGTACATAAACGATATAATTCTTTCTTCCCTTGAGGTGCTTTACAGGGCGCTCGAAATTGCTATTGCTATCAAAGGAAATGCCGATAATTGAAATGATGCAAGCAATGCGACGCGCCACACGAAACGAAATAAAGCACAATGTGTACACCAAAGTTTTCGTTATCAATGAGGAAGAGAAGAAGTGATCTGAGCGTTTCATGTGTATGTACAGTATTTTCAAGTAATGATGGAAAACGAAACATATGAACATATAAGCAATATTTCTAAGTTTTTGCATCTTATTATTATATTTATAACGCAAGGCGGCGGGAGTAATCTCGCCGCCTTTTCTGTTAGGCAAGAGTGAATAATCCGAACCCGCTCTAAAGCCTGAATTTTCAGGGCTTTCGGCACTTATCGCTCTTGCAAAGTCCGCACTTGGCGGCGAGCGCCAAGCACCAAAATCAACTAAAAATTAAGGC
>JAFYRZ010000139.1 GCA_017546745.1 Clostridia bacterium | reverse complement strand
CCCTTTCGGAAAGTCCGTGGGATGAGCCGATTATAAGCGCTATCTTTCCGCCCCCGTCAACACCGCGGCGGATAAGCGAGGAAAGCTCCTCGGAGGAATACTCCTTTCCCTCAACGCAAAGGGCTATCCTCATCGCTCCGTCGGGTATTGCCGCAAGTATGCGGTCCGCCTCTGCGTCAAGTGCGCGCTCAATAGATTTCGCGTCGTCCTCGTTCGCTATGCGCTCCTCTTTTAAATTGATATTTTCGACTCTTGCGTACTGCGAGAGTCTTTTTTGATATTCCGAGACGGCATCCTTAAGGTAATCCTCCTTAAGCGTGCCGACCGTGATAAGCGTTATTATCGCCGCCATCAGCGTATTTTAGCAAGCCGCGCGATGCCCGAGGCAAGCCCCTCGACGAGCGCGTCAAGCTCCTCCTTCGTGTTTCTTTTTGAAAGGCTTATCCTGATAGACGAGTCCGCCTCTCTTTCCGTCCTGCCGTATGCCGTAAGCGCGGAGGACGTGTGCGTGGAGTTAGACGAGCAGGCAGAGCCCGAGGAAACGTAGATGCCGAGCGAGGAAAGGTAGTGAAGCATAGTCTCGCTCTTTATCGACGGCAGGGTGATATTAAGGATATGCGGTGCGTGCGATGCGGGGTTGGTTATGGAAATGCCCGAAAGACGCTCGTCCTGTGAGATTTTCTCTATAAGATACTCGCGCAGGGATGAGGTGTACTCGATAGCCGCCGTAAGCTCCGTGTGGGCAAGCCTTGTCGCCTCGGCAAATGCCGCGATGCCGGGAACGTTCTCCGTGCCCGAACGGAGGTCGTTTTCCTGTCCGCCGCCGAGCGTCAAAGCCTTAACACCCTTGGATTTGATAAGCTTTTCGTCGATTATAAGCGCGCCAACGCCCTTAGGTCCCTCGATCTTGTGCGAGGAAACCGTGATCATATCCGCGCCGATCGACTTTTTCGTAAACGCGACCTTCATATAGCTCTGCGTTGCATCAACGTGAACTGCCGCCTCGGGGCATCTCATATGCGTAAGCCTTGCAACCTCGCGAACGTCGTAAAGTGCGCCGGTCTCGTTGTTTACCATCATGACCGAAACGAGGATAACGTCATCTGTAAGCTCTCGCATAAGCGCATCGATATCGATCCTACCGCCCGCGGTCCCGATCGCCACGCACTTAAAGCCGAGTGCCTCAAGGTAGGATATCGGCGCGCTTACCGAGGAATGCTCACCGAGCGTGGTGATTATCTTACGCTTAGTATTCTTATACCTCTCCTTTGAGAGCGCTCGTCCGATTATAGCGAGGTTGTTTGCCTCCGTGCCGGACGAGGTAAAGACCACCTCCGCGCGTGCGTCGGCTACCGTCGCGCGGATGATATTCCTCGCGCACTCAAGCTCCTTTTCGGCAAGAAACCCCATCTCGTGAAGCGAGGAGGGGTTTCCGTAAACGTTTTCTGATATTTCCGTGTACTTTTTCAGCGCCTCGGGGCGAATTCTCGTCGTCGCGCTGTTGTCAAGATAGATCTTCATTAGAAAACAACCTTTTCGAGTATGGTAGAAATTTCGTCGGTGTAGTCGCCAAAGTACTCGTCTTTTGCGGTATAGGTAAATACGTATCCGTTAAAGCTGTTTGTGCCGTATAGCTGAAGGGTGCGGTAGGTCGTTCCGTTATAAACGTAGGTGTACTCGTAAGCGATGACCGAGGGGAGGTTTCCGAAAACGAGATCCATATCGCAAACCGCCTCAACTCCGGGGAATTTTTCCTCGATAGATGCGGTGCTTGTGCCCGCCGCCGCGCGCAGGGTTATTCTGACGCCGCAAACGTTATCAAAAACCGTCTTAAGCTGCTCCTCGCGCGTTTTTATATAATCAAGAATGGTAACGCCCGTGCCGGTCGCCTTTGCTATCGAGATGTTAGCCTTAACGACAGAGCCGTCCTTTATATTGGCACTTACCATACCCGACGTGCCCTTAAGCTCGTAGTCTAAGGGAAGATAAAGCTCAAAGCCGGATACACCCTTGTCGGATGCAAGGTAATAGCCGTCACCGTCGGGATCGGAGGGGGTAGCGCTCGCGCCCTTTTTCGTTTCGGTGAACTTAAAGGCGTCTATCATTTCCTGTACCTTGGTGTAGTAGAAATCGTAGTAGGTTGCCTCCTCGTTCACCTTCTGCATGGTCGACTGATAGGTAAAGAGGTAGAGCGAGCCGTGCTTCTTAACGTAGATCTGCATAGCCTTAAAGGGAACGCCGCTCTCGGTAAAGGTATAAACGAATTTTTCCGCGTTAACTCCGCCGAGAATTACGCCCTCGCTCTTTTCGAGCTTGATAGGCTCGTCGTAGGGGGCTTTCGCCATATCCGAAAGGAAGTAGTCCTCAATAGACCCCTCGGGCAAGGCAAGCTCAACTATGCTTACCGACGAGGTATCGATTGCAGAAACGTGTGCGCGTGCGATATCACCGAACGAGGAGTTAGACCACTCCTCGGGCGCATAGAAATAATATCCGTATTCCTCGCCACCGCGTATAAGCTGCATTCCGTCGGGGATATCAGAGTCCCCGCAGCTCGTAAGCACTAAGGAGGAAAGCACCAAAAGAAGCATAAGCTTTAAGATCTTTTTCATTTATGTAAACCTTTCTTTTCATTTATCCTGTATTTTTCTTGTAAGAGCCTTGAAATGATCTCCGCGCTCTTCAAAATTTTTGAATTCTTCATAGCTCGTTGCCGCGGGGGAGAGAAGAATGCACCCGCCGCGCGGTGTTATTCTTACCGCCTCAAAAAAAGCCTCGTCAAGGGAGGAAAAGGAGAGTATCATAACTCCTGCCGTGCGCACCTTATCGCTCTCTGACAGTGCTCTTGCGTATTCCTCACTCGCCTCACCAAAGGTGACGACCGCATCGGCAAATCTCGCTATCGGCTCTATCATAGGCTCGACCGTAAGCCCCTTCGTCCTGCCGCCGAGCAGAAGCGTTACCCTGCGGGAGAGCCCGCTTAGCGTTACGGCACAGCGCGCGGGAGAGGAGTCGATAGAGGAATCTATAAAATCGATACCGTAAGCACTTCCGACAAGCTCGCGCCTGTGTGAGAGCCCTGTAAAATCCTTAACCGCGTCAAAAATCCCCTCAGGGTCTGTGATGGGGGCACAAAGTGCTATCGCGCTCATAAGATTTCTGATATTGTAGTCCTCTTTAATAGACAGATGCGCCGTATCAAGCACCCGCCTTCCATCGAGGTATATCTTGCCGTACCGGAGTGTCACCGTGTGGTTAGCGCCACGCGCTAAAAGTCTTCTTTCCGTGTCACTTGCCGAGATGAGCGTCATCGGACGTTCGTCCTTTAATAGGTCGTACGCGTCGGTGTCGAAATGCACCGCCTTATGTAAAGCTCCCTTAAAAAGCCGCCCTTTTGCCGCGAAATAATTCTCCCTCGTCCCGTGCCAATCAAGGTGATTCTCGGAAAGCGAGGTCATAACGCAAGAGAAGCTTTTGGGCTCAAAATATTCAAGCATAAAGCTCGACAATTCAACTATATGAACGCCGCCCGTCTCGTGGGCAAGGCTCGGGGTCATTGCCACCCCGCAGTTTCCGCTTTTTAAAACGATGTCGTGATTTATCCTTAAAATTCTTTCCGCGAGCTCGGTCGTCGTGCTTTTTCCGTCAGAGCCGCTGACAGAAAATATCGGTGAGGCAGCGTTTCCAAAGAACATTTCCGCGTCGCCCGTTAATAGAGCTCCGCGCTCGCGCGCCTCTTTAAGCTCCCTTCTGTCCCGCCTTGCTGACGGGGAGAATAGAATTGCGTCCTCGGTAATATCGGATAGCGCACGCTCGCCCCAAAGGTGTCTTGATATGCGCGCGTCGTTTATTTCGGTGCGCCCGTCCTCTCTTAAGGAAAAGGAAAATCCGAGGGGAGAAAGATAGTTTAAAAGTCCTTGGTTTGTTTTTCCAAAGCCGAAAAGGCAAATACTTTTCTTGTCCTTAAGCTCCCTTGGCGCGCCCGTCATAGCCCTCCGCGAGTATTTTAATTTATTTCGTTAATATTTATTATACTTTAAATCAACGAAATTTGCAACCGAAAAAATAAAATTTTACAAAATTGAGGCAATATTCGGCTAATTATTATAAAATACTTGACTTTTTCCTTAAAAT
>JAFYRZ010000138.1 GCA_017546745.1 Clostridia bacterium | reverse complement strand
TTGCCGACATCGAGGCAACTGTTGGTGTTGTTGACATTCTCGTTAACAATGCAGGTATCATCAAGCGCATTCCCATGTGCGAAATGACCGCCGCTGAATTCCGTCAGGTTATCGACGTTGACCTTAACGCTCCCTTTATCTGCGCCAAGGCAGTTATCCCCTCTATGATCAAGAAAGGTCACGGTAAGATCATTAACATCTGCTCTATGATGAGTGAGCTTGGTCGTGAGACCGTTTCCGCATACGCGGCCGCTAAGGGCGGACTTAAGATGCTCACCAAGAACATCGCATCCGAATACGGCGAATACAACATTCAGTGTAACGGCATCGGCCCGGGCTACATCGCAACTCCCCAGACCGCTCCCCTCCGCGAGAGACAGGCAGACGGCTCTAAGCACCCCTTCGATAGCTTTATCACCGATAGCAAGACCCCCGCAGGCAGATGGGGTAATCCCGAGGACCTTGCGGGTCCCGCAGTATTCCTTGCCTCCGAGGCTTCTGATTTCGTAAACGGTCAGATCCTTTACGTAGACGGCGGTATTCAGGCTTACTTTGGCAAACAGCCCTGATTTGACAACTAAAATTTACATATAAAAGGCTTTTTTGATATGAAAACCTATAATCAGCTTCTTGAAGAAAATAAAAAATGGGCAGAGGAGACCTTCGCCAAGGTAGACAAAAAGATGGCAAAGGTAACTCTTCGCTCTCGCGATATTCTTGCTGACGGCTGTGACGAGAACGGAATGCACAAGGACTGCCGCGACATCGCTTGGTGGACCAACGGCTTCTGGGGCGGTCTTAACCACCTCCTTTACAACAAGACCGGCAACGAGGAATATCTTAAGACCGCACTCGCAAGCGAGAAGAGAATGGACGAGGCGCTTTATAAAAACTACGGTGCGCTTCACCACGACGTTGGCTTTATGTGGCATATTCTCTCGGGCGCAAACTATCGCCTCCACGGTGACAAGGACTCGCGCGACAGAAATCTCCATGCGGCGGCGACCCTTTTCTCCCGCTTCGTTCTTGACGGCGGATATATCATCGCCTGGAACGGTAAGCCTCACCAGAACTGGACTATTATCGATTGCCTTATGAACCTCCCTCTCCTTTACTGGGCAAGCGAGGAGCTTGGCGATGACCGCTTTAAGAGAGTTGCTATGGCTCACGCGGATATGGCTATTATGGACCACCTTCGCGAGGACGGCTCGGTCGTTCATATCGTAGAGCACGACAGAGAGACCGGCGAGGTCGTTGCGACCCACGCAGGTCAGGGAAGTGACGTTGGCTCGTCCTGGTCGCGCGGTCAGGCTTGGGCGCTTTACGGCTTCGTTCTCTCCTACGCGCACACCGGTGAGGAAAGATACCTCAATGCCGCAAAGCAGGTTGCTAACTACTTTATCGCGAACTGCTCGGACGATTGGCTTCCCCGCGTTGATTTCAGAGGTCCCGCAGAGCCCGTGATGATCGACTCCTCTGCGTCCGCCTGCGCGGCTTGCGGACTTATCGACCTTGCTAAGGTGCTTCCCGAAAACGAGGGCGGTATGTATATGTATGCCGCAATGCAGCTTCTGCACGCAATTGACGATAACTGCACCAACTACTCCGAGGATAAGGATTACCTCCTCAGCCACGGCACGGTTCGTTTCCCGAGAAACGGCGACTGGAAGAAGGCGGAGGTCCACGTTCCTATCATCTATGCGGACTATTTCTATACCGAAGCGCTCCTTAAGTTGATGGGCTCGGAATTCAACCCCTGGTAATTTCAGAGGCATATTTTGCGAATGCCCGCCGCTCCTTCGCACTTGACGTAGTTACTACACCTTCGGCAAAGGATCAACGAGCCTTCATCAAAATCTGCTCTCTGAAAGGGAGGCATATTTTGCGAATGCCCGCCGCTCTAATTCCAACACGCTGGATAGAGGAGCGACAAAACATACAACAACCAAAAAGCGAGGATAACACACAGTTATCCTCGCTTTTTTATTTCTTTTCGGTCTTTTTCGGTTTTACCAAATGTGACAGCCCCTTTTTAGCGGCGCTGATGGAAACTCTTTACTTTATTGCTGTTCAACAACTACCTCACCGTAATCGCCGACGGTTATGTTGCACTCCGTTGTGAATTCAATGCCGGTTGAGACTTCTGTAAACGTCGCGGTGAAGGAGATCTCAGAAAGCCTGCCATCCTTAAATTTTACGGTCACGTCACTTGTGCTTGCGTCAATAGATTCAATGTAGATTTCCTTGTTCGCACGGTAGAGCTTCTCGGCTATAATGTAGCCATAGTCTTCATATTTCAGGATATCTTGTAAAGACTCAACAAGAGCTTCTCTTAGGGTAGATACCTCGCTTGGCAATACGTAGGTCATCTCCTCGCTCGTAGTGCCAACGCTGTAATTCACCTTTGCGCGGTATTTTGTAAACGCGTATTCGGTTACGGTATCAATATGGATGCCCGAATATGAAACAACGCCAAGCTCGGTATATCTAAAATTGTCAAAATTACTGATATCAAGCGTGCTGTTCCATTCCTCGCGGGTTATGCCGGCAAAGAGGACGGTCTCTGTTCTCTCATAACCGCAGATCGTACAGGTAAAGGTTTTTGTGCCGTCGGCTTCCTGCGTAGGAGCTGTGGTAATTATGCCGGCATCAAAAGCATGCTCTATCCTCTTTGTGGTAATCTCGCACTCCTCGCCCGTGCAGACGCGAAAGTGTGCTTCCTCGTCATAGCTCCACTCTTCAGGGAAGCTGCACTCGTGAAAGCAGGCTACGAGCGTTAAAGACAGAGCTAAAAGAGAAATAACAGCAAGCATTCCAGATAAAAACCTTTTCATAATAAAACCCCTTTCATAAAATATTTAATTTCAATATCCCTTAATATAAGTATAGCAGAAGATAATGAAAATTGCAAGCCTTAATATGTAAAGCCGTGTCTAAGCTTAAAAAACTCTGCTGTGAAATGCTACCGCCTTGCCGATGATCTTTATCGAGTTAAGCTCCTCGCCAACGTAGACGAGGGGTGCGAAGCTCGGGTTCTCGGGCGAGAGGACAAGCTTTGACTCGGTAGGGAAATAGTAAACGCGCTTAAGCGTTGCCTCGTCGTTTATGATAACCGCGGCTATCTGCCCGTTGTCGACCGAGTCCTGTGCGCGGATAAAAACGATATCTCCGTCGTGTATTCTCGCGCCGATCATAGAGTCGCCGCAGGCGCGCAGGCAGAAATCTGCGTCAAGGTCGGCATCCGCACTCGTAAAGCCCTCGTATTCCTCCTCGGCATATATCGGCTCACCGCACGCGATCTTACCGAGTAACGGTATCTTCTTGGTGCGTATCGGCATAATGGTGTCTATATTATTATAAAAGGAAGAATTTTCTCTTGCCTCCCAGCCCATAAGCTCGGACGGCATAACGCCAAGAGCATCGGCAAGTGCTTCAATTTTTTCGTGCGGAATATTCGTAACGACTCCGTTCTCGTATCTATGCACGTTCTGCTTGCTCGTTCCTATCCTTTTCGCAAGCTCCTCGAGCGTAAGCCCGCGCTCCTTACGTAATTCCTTTATCCTCTGCTTTAGCATAAAATTCCTCCTTGAAGGTGTAAGTCACCTAACAGTTTACTACATTGTAGCATAGTTAGACAAAAATTGCAATAGTTTTTTGAAACTTTTTTAAAAAATCACTTGACAAGTGACTTTTGATGCTGTATAATAGTCACATAACAAGTGACAAATAGCAGAAAAATAACTTGATACGTAACGTTCCTTATGCCCCGAGAGACTTTGCGCGAAAGATTATAAACGCTAAGGTGACTGTGAAAACGGACAAGTATGCTACTTTAGGCGGCAAAAAAGAAAGGAAAAGGAAAATGCTACGTTACTGTGACTTTGAAAGTGGCGAGGCTACAAGGCTTTACCGCGACCCCGGCGAGATACGGCGGGATATGGATAGGATAAACTCCGAGATAAAGCGCGCCTCGGCAATGTTTAATATCAGAAATATGCTTATAGAGCTTCTTATACGCTCGGAGGGAGAGAACGAGGAAAAGACTATTGAAGAGCTTGAATTGCTCGTAGAGGAGGCAAAGAGTGCGCTCGAGGAATTGACCGAGCTTAAAAATTCATTAAGCGGTCTTTGCGAGGAGCTTGAGGAAACGCGATGGGAAATGGGAATACGGTAAAGGCGGAGGCGAGCAGCCTTGATAATCTCGTTTCTGCCCTCTGTCGAGATTATGAAAGACGCAGGCGCGCTCTGTCTGCCCCGGGAATCAGCTTCCGCACGGCGGCGGAATTAAGATATATCAATTTTAAAATACACGACGCGGTAGCCGAGATCGTGGGAGAGGAGGATGCGGAGATCTATATAAGGGAGATAGGAGAGCATATAGGATACGCATATTCCGACGTGCCGGATATATGCGAGCGGACCTATAAAACGAGAAAGCGCGCGGCTCTTACCAATATTGCAAAAAAGCTGCACCTTACCGATTAAATTTTTCCCGTTCGCAAAAAAAGACAATATTTGCGTCTGTCTTGTGCTAAAATCATATCACAAGACGGAAAAAATAAGGAGATAAAAATGAAGGACGAGGTAATTTTTACAAGCGATGGGGGACGGCTTTATGCCGCGCTGACCGTCGAGATAGACCATCACACCGCGCGCCGTATACGGCAAACGATAGACGAGCAGTTTTTCATCACGACACCGAGCGAGCTCGTTATTGATTTTCGGGCGGTGAGGTTTATGGACAGCTCGGGCATCGCCCTCATACTCGGCAGGGCGGAGGTCGCAAGAAGCAAGGACGCTACCCTCACCGGGAAGGGACTGTCACCGGTTTTAATGAAGCTTGTGCGTCTTTCCGGTGTTGATAGGGTAGAGAATATCAGGATCGTAAGATAAAAGGAGATGCCCCAAATGAAAAGGATAATAAATGAAATGAAGCTTCGCCTCGTCGCGATAAGCGTAAACGAGGCTGTGGCAAGAAGTATAATAAGCGCGTTTTTGGCAGAGCTTAACCCAACCGTCGAGGAGCTTGGCGACCTGAGGTGCGCCGTAAGCGAGGCGGTGACGAACGCGATAGTCCACGCATACCCGAATCTTAAGTCCGGCGAGGTCGGCTATATTTACATATCCGCAAGGCTGTACGATACCCGCGAGATAACCGTTGAGATATCGGACAGAGGCTGTGGCATCGAGGACGTAGAGCGTGCGCGCCGCCCCTCATTTACCACGGGCGACCCCTGCGAGAGATGTGGAATGGGCTTTCTCGTTATGGAGAGCTTTACCGATCAGCTTTCGGTAAAATCAAGGGTCGGAAAGGGAACGACCGTTCTTATGAGAAAAATCCTCAGCCCATGTCCGAGGGACGGGAAAGATGATAGAAGCGCTTGAAAAGAAAAATCCGTACGATAAAAATATCGAGCTTTTAAGGCTTTACAGAGAGGGCGACGAGGCGGCGGGCGAGGAGCTTGTAAAATTGAACGAGCCGCTCGTATACAGTATTGCTTCAAGGTTCGCGGGCAGGTGCCCCGACCAGGGAGATCTTATAGAATGCGGCACGATGGGGCTCGTAAAGGCGATAAGGACCTTTGACACCGAGCGCGGCTGTGCGTTTTCCACCTATGCCGTGCCGCTTATCTTCGGAGAGATACGGCGCTTTCTTCGCGACGACGGAATTATCAAGGTATCGCGCGAGGAAAAAAGGCTTTGCGCTATCCTGAATGCCGAGAGGGAGAGGCGCATAGCAAGCGGTATGGACGCGGGCATCGTCGCGATAGCCGAGGCGGTAGGCATTTCCGCGCAGGATGCCGCCTCCGCGATCTCGGCAGGTGCGCCCGTCCGCTCGCTTGACGAGGCAGCGTATGACGAGGACGACGGGGCGAGCCTTGAGAGCACGGTAAAGGATGAGGATGCCGAGGCGCGCGACTTTGACCGTATGGCTCTTAGATTTGCTGTGGAGGGACTTGAGGAGTTCCCGAAAAAGCTGATAATCCTAAGATATTTCAGAGATCTTTCGCAGGTGGAAACCGCAAAAATACTCGGAATTTCGCAGGTAAAGGTCTCGCGCGAGGAGAAAAAGATCATAGAAAGACTAAGGCTTTTGCTCGCTTGACGGGAAAGAAACGCCCTCTTTGATATGGGCGCGTCAGCCCGAGCTTAAAAAGACGGAAAAACATCTTAAAATTTGTTAATAAATTGTGAAGAATTGCGCAAACTTATTGATTTTTAGCCTATTCTGTTATAGAATATATGCAGTAAGAATTAGCACTCGCACGCTTTGAGTGCTAAATGAAAAAACAAGGAGAACATTATGAAACTCAGACCCTTATTTGATAAGGTTGTATTAAAGCAGGTTGAGGCTATCGAGACCACGAAGGCGGGAATAATCCTTCCCGGCTCGGCACAGGAGAAGCCCCAGGTATCCGAGATCGTGGCGGTTGGTCCCGGCGGTATCGTTGACGGCAAGGAGGTCGTTATGACCGTTAACGTCGGCGATAAGGTGATCACCGGAAAGTACACCGGCACCGAGGTAAAGCTTGACGGTGTTGAGTATACCATCGTCTCTGTATCCGATATACTTGCTGTTGTAGAATAATTTTAAGGAGAAATTTTATGTCAAAGGAAATACTTAACGGAATGGAAGCGAGAGCGGCTCTGCTTCGCGGAGTTGATAAGCTCGCTGATACTGTAAAGATCACCCTCGGCCCTAAGGGCAGAAACGTGGTTCTTGATAAAAAGTTCGGCGCCCCCCTCATCACTAACGACGGTGTTACCATCGCTAAGGAGATCGAGCTCGAGGAAGCGGCAGAGAATATGGGCGCAGGTCTTGTGCGCGAGGTTGCTACAAAGACCAACGACGCGGCGGGCGACGGTACTACAACCGCGACCCTCCTTGCGCAGGCGCTTATCCACGAGGGTATGAAGAACGTTACCGCGGGCGCAAATCCCATGGTATTAAGAAAGGGCATCTTTAAGGCTACCGAGGCGGCGGTTTCCGAGCTTAAGAAGCAGTCGAAGAGAGTTTCCGGCAGGGACGATATCGCAAGAGTAGGCGCTATCTCCGCAGGAGACGACGATATCGGAAATCTTATCGCAGACGCGATGGATAAGGTTACCGCAGACGGCGTTATCACCGTAGAGGAGTCCAAGAGCGCTGAAACCTACAGCGAGGTCGTTGAGGGTATGCAGTTCGACCGCGGCTACCTCTCCCCCTATATGGTGACCGATACCGATAAGATGGAGGCGGTGCTTGACGATTGTCTCGTTCTTATCACCGATAAGAAGATATCTAATATTCAGGATCTTCTCCCCATACTTGAGAAGATTGTTCAGTCGGGCAAGAAGCTTCTCGTCGTTGCCGAGGACGTTGAGGGCGAGGCTCTTACTACGCTCGTTCTTAATAAGCTTCGCGGCACGTTTACCGTCGTTGCGGTAAAGGCTCCCGGCTTTGGCGACAGACGTAAGGAGATGCTCCGCGATATCGCTATCCTCACAGGTGGTGAGGTAATTACCTCGGAGCTTGGGCTTGAGCTTAAGGACGCAACCATCGCACAGCTCGGCCGCGCAAGACAGGTCAAGGTGACAAAGGAGAATACCCTCATCGTTGACGGTGCGGGTGACAAGGGTGCTATTGCCGACAGAGTTGCGCAGATCCGCGCGGCGCTTGAGGTGACCACCTCCGAGTTTGATAAGGAAAAGCTTCTCGAGAGACTTGCTAAGCTTGCCGGCGGTGTTGCCGTTATCAAGGTTGGTGCGGCTACCGAGGTTGAGATGAAGGAGAAGAAGCTCCGCATTGAGGACGCGCTCAACGCGACAAAGGCGGCAGTAGAGGAGGGCATCGTCGCAGGCGGCGGTACTGCTCTTATCAACGTTATCGACGCGGTTGAGGCTGTCGTTTCGAGCCTTGAGGGCGACGAGAAGACGGGCGCTATGATCGTAGCGAAATCCCTTACTGCTCCCATGAAGCAGATCGCGGATAACGCAGGTCTTGACGGTGCTGTTATTATCTCCAAGATCCGTGACGCGGGTAAGGTCGGCTATGGCTTTGACGCATATAAGGAGGAGTTCTGCGATATGCTTGAGTGCGGTATCGTTGACCCTGCAAAGGTAACGAGATGCGCGCTTCAGAACGCGGCATCCATCGCATCCACCGTTCTTACCACCGAGGCGGTCGTTTACGATAAGAAGGAAGATAAGCCTATGATGCCCGCCGCAGGCGCAGGTATGGACGGTATGTACTGATAGGGCTGCTTGATTTAGATGCACCCCGGCGCTGTTCTTTAGATAAAAAATGCCCGATTTGGCTTTTGCCAAATCGGGCTTCCTTTTTTTATTTTAATCAACTTGTCACAGTTTTGTAATCTTTAGTTGACAATTTTCTGCTGCTTCGCTCTTCTTTTTGAGATGCCAAACCTTCTCCAGACGATCGCCATAGCGATGAGATAAGCTATGATCGTGGTTGCCCAGGAGATGGGAAAGGCGTAGTTTAATTCACCGATGGTATCAAGCGCGTCAACGTTGAAGAACACGAGGAAGATATAGGACAGTCTGACACCGCAGGCGAAGATAAGCGAAACTATCATCGTTACCATAGAGCAGCCAAGTCCGCGCAAAGCACCCGAGGAGACCTCAAGTATTCCGCAAAGGAAATAGGTCGAGAGAATGACCTTAAGTATATCCATAGTGTGCGCAAGAACCTCGGCGCGGTTGGGGTCGGCGGGGTCTATATAAAGAAGAGAGAGCTGCTCTCCAAATGCAAGCTGAAGCTGTCCCATAAATATACCTATTACCAGGACCTGGATAAGCGAGTAGAAATAAACCCGTCTTACTCTGTCGTATTTCTTCGCACCAAAGTTTTGTCCGGTAAAGGTCATAGAGGACTGCTGGAAGCAGTTCATAGCCGTATATGTAAAGCCCTCAACGCTGCCTGCAATAGAGTTTGCCGAAACCACGGCAGGGGAGAATGTATTTACGGCACCGGTAAGCGCAAGGTTTGCGATCGAGTATACCGACGAGGTAAGACCCGAGGGAATACCGATGCGGAGCATACGGTAAAGGTGTGGCTTGTGAATTTTGAGCTTCCGAGGTCTTAGCGCGTAGCACTCGTCCTTTCTTCTGATAAACACCCATACGATCATAACCGCAGAGGCGACCTGTGAAAGGACTGTGGCGTATGCAACGCCGTCAACCGTCATATGAAAGGCAAGAACGAAAAGGATGTTTAAAAGAACGTTCAAAAGACCGCTGACGGAAAGAATGATAAGCGGAGTTTTAGAGTCACCGACCGAGCGGATTATAGACGCGGCAAAGTTGTATACCATAGACGCGGGGAAGCCGAGCATCGTTATTCTGAAATAGAGGTTCGCGTTATCGATAAGCTCGGGCTTTGTTCCGAGAAGCTCGAGGACGTAGGGCGAGATGATAAAGCCGAGAGCTCCCATAAAGAGTCCGGCAAAGACCGAGAAGGTGAGTGCGGTATGCACCGCATCGGAAACGTCCTCCTCTCGCTTAGCGCCAAAGAGCTGAGAAACCACGATACCGCCGCCGACCGCAATACCCAAGGTAAGGTTAACGAGAAGCGTGTTTAGCGTACCGACCGAGCCGACCGCCGCAAGCGCCAACGGATCTCCCGAGAACCTGCCTACTACGATCTTATCCGCCATATTGTAAAAGACCTGCAAAAGTCCCGTCGCCATTATCGGCAGGGCGAAAAGAAATATCTTAAAAAACAGAGGTCCCTCCGTAAAGTCCCTTTTATTTTTGTTCATAGCTATCTCCTTTTATAGTCATATATAAAAGCCTTTAATATTATATACCCGCGCGCGTGCTTTTGTCAAGCCTTTTTAAGCTACTTATCGCTAAAGCCGTGTAAGTGCAGGCGAGAAAAAGTAAAAAAAGAAATCCGCCTCGCGGCTTGAAAAACCGAAAACTACCGAAAAAGTACGCAAAAACAATAGTTTTTCTTTAAATGGTACTTTTTTGACGGTCGATTTTTCTTATTGACATCATGCTCCGTTTGTGGTAAAATAAAGTCGTAAATATTTAAGAAGGGGGATGAAGTCATGCGCTACGACGGGGACGCGGGAAAAATTCTCATAAGCACCGAAGAGCTCGTAGAGATCGCGCAAAGAAGGATCTCGGTCGCGACGGACGATTATGACACGGCAGAGGTATGCCGTATGTCGGATAGGCTTCTTTCTCCCCTTTTGGTCGGGAAGAGTATAGATGCCGCCCTTGATTTCTCGCTCGGTGAGCATTGCTTTTTGCTCCTTTCCAAAACCGACGGGTCGTGTGACGGTGGTATCGTTATCGCGCGTATGTGTGATTTCCGCCGCGGAAAGACGGAGTCACGCGCGCTGTCGAAAATTCGCGGAATTGCCTTTATCTCTGCATACGCCTTCGCTTCAAAGACAGGGCTTGACAAGGTAAACGTAAGGGTGATCGCGATAGATAAGGTGAGTGGCGAGAGATATGACAACACAGAGGTCGTGTCGGTCGCGGTGCTTTTGCGCTTTTTTGAAAAATGCTCTCTTGCGCTTTCGCTCTATGCGCGCCCCGAGATAGATAGGGTCACGGGAAGACTGCCCTCTATGAGGAATATGAAATTCCCCTTTGGTAAAGTACGCGAGGGGCAGGAGGAATTTATGTCTGCGGCATATCGCGCGATATCCCGCCATACGACCCTTATTGCACAAGCGCCGACAGGCACGGGCAAGACGGTTGCGGCTCTTTACCCTGCGCTACGTGCCCTCGGTAACGAGAGATGCGGTAAGGTCTTTTACCTGACGCCAAAAACCACGACGGCAGAGGCGGCGCGCGATACGCTTAACGAGATGGCGCGTTGCGGCGCTTGTATCAGGGGTGTAATCCTTCCGGCAAAGGAAAGGGTCTGCACACGCGGCGGGCTTTGTCGCGGCGGCAGGGATAAGTGCGCCCTCGCCCCCTGTACGGCACTTGCAGAGGCGGTGCTTGACCTTTATTCGAGGGGGATCACGGTCGTTACTCTTGCCGACCTCCAAGACGTGTCTCTAAAGCACGCGGTCTGTCCGCACGAGCTTGCGCTCACCTATTCCGAGCTTTGCGACGTCGTTATCTGTGATATCAACTACGTGTTCGACCCTGCGGTGCATATCCGCCGCTACTTTGACGAGGGTGGAAGCTTCGCTATACTCGTGGACGAGGCACACAACCTGCCGGATAGGGCAAGGGAGATGTTCTCTGCAGAAATTTCTGGCGATATTATTCTCTCTGTAACCGAAAATCCCCTCCTACCGGAGTTTTCCGAGCTTCTCGGAGCAATTTTTACCGCAAAGGAGGCTTACGACAGGGTATTTTTGCCCCTCGTTCGCGAGGAGATACGCACGGACGCGGAGGGAAATAAGCTTGGCGCGTACCATTCGTCGAGCCTGCCGACAGAGCTTTTTTCGATAACCGAGGCGCTTCTTGACGAGTGCGATAAGGCGATAAAGCGCACGCTTTCCGCGAAGGATGACGAGCGAGACGATAGGCTTATCCTCTTGCGTGATTATACCATGAAAATAAAGCGCTTTTACTCGGCGCTTAGCCGCTTTGATTCATCCTATGAGATGCTTTTATACTACAATAACGGAAATATTACCGCAAAGCTTTTCTGTATCGATACAGGAGCGGCGCTTGCGGAGGTTACGGGAAAATGCCGCGGTGTCGTCTACTTCTCGGCAACTCTCGTTCCCCTCGAATACTACCGCGCAACTCTCGGCGCCGACCGTACCGCAGAGCTTCTTGAGGTCGCGTCGCCCTTTAATTCCGAAGCGCTTTCTGTATCGGTCATCGATAAGATAAGCACGAGATATTCCGAGCGCGAAAGGACCCTCCCCGCGGTATGCAGGACTATTGCCGCAACGATAAGCGTAAGGCGCGGCAACTATATGGTTTTCGCCCCCTCGTTTGAGTACCTTGAGGCTATTTCAAAAGCCTTTATCGCAAAATATCCTAAGCTTAAGGTCTTAGTGCAGAGGAGGGATATGACCGCGGCACAAAAGGCGGAGTTCATAGCCGAGTTTAAGAATAACAGAAGCTCCTATCTTGTCGGCTTTTGTGTAATGGGTGGCATATATTCCGAGGGGATCGACCTTTCGGGTGATTCGCTTATCGGTGCCGTAGTCGTCGGCATAGGTATGCCCGCGCTGTCCTACGAAAGGGAGGCTATTGCCGCTTATTTTGGTGAAAAATATGAGATGGGCAAGGAGTATGCCTACGTTTATCCCGGTATAAACCGCGTGCTTCAGGCTGCAGGCAGAGTTATCCGTACGGAGGATGACAGGGGCGTTATCGTACTGATAGACGACCGCTTTGACGACCCCCTCTGGCGCAAAAGCACACCTCGGCTTTGGCGAGGCTTAAAATATATCGGAGATGCAAAGACGCTTGTTAAGGAGATAGAAGATTTTTGGCAAAGCGTTGAAGAGGAAAACAAATAAATCAAGGGAATATGACAACAACTGTTGTCATATTCCCTCTTTTTTGCTCTTTTTTGGGAGAATTTTAATTTATCAAGCGGTAATCTTTTCTGCAAGATATGCTTCTAAAATCCTCGTTTTCTCGCGCAGGTGACAGGCTCTTATATTCTTCGTATACCTATAACCGAAGGCATAGCCGCGAAAGCCCACGATGGGAAGAGCCGAGAGTCGTAAAAGGCTCTCTATTATAACTCCCGCGGTAAGTTCTCCCTTGGCGCTTAGCATGACCGATGCCGTAAATACCATACACGCGCTCGTCGGGATAAGCTTCATTACGATGCGAAGAAGCTTTTTTGCCGTCGGGTTATAAAGCTCGGTGCTATCGGGTGCGCCATCTCTTTCGAGAAGCATGCCCGGACGGATCGCTCTTTGCTTAATACGCATCGCCCTACGTAATGCGCGCCTTTCGTCCTTGGTCGCGGGCTTGTGCGGTAAGAATAGGATTTCCTGCGTGTAGCCGAGTGACTTAAGATAGCTCTGTCGCTTCTTTAAAAGCTCAATTTCCCTCTTTTCCTCAAGGAATTTTTCAAGAGGAGTGATGTCAGATGGGAATATTTTTGAGACCGCTACTCTATACCCGTCCTTTGCCTCGGTAAAATCCTCGGTCCTCTCGCCGTGTCTTTCGCCCGATTCCTCGAGCGAGAAAAACATAAGATACGCGCCGATAAGCATCATAATAAGAGTTGAGGTGAATTCCTTTGAGCCTATCTCGTAAAAGCTTATGTCGGTAAAGGTAACGAGACAGGCGACGATAAGCGTTATCACCGCAACGAGCTTTCCTACGTCCCCAAGAATATTAAGTCCGCTCCTTCTTAAAGCGTCACCCGGGTCAAGCAAAAGGTCCTCGAGATTTTTGTCCTTATTCATTCTTAAAAAACGTCCTTGCCTTTATCTTGAATATCAAAGCACCGATAAGATTTCCCGAGAAGCCAATGAAGGAAATTACGGTAAGCTCGTTTATTATCCTGCCTGCCAAGAAGCAGATAAAGAAGATGATGAGCCACATAGTATATGCCGGTATTTCGGATAGGCGCGATCTTATAAAGCGATAAGCGGGCAGGGCGGCAAGAGATAAAAGAAGAACGCAAAAGCCGGAAATAAACCTGCCCGAGTCCGACCTTATCCATAACGGAAAGTAAAGTATTATTGACAAAAGCACGGGAACGGTGCAGAAAAACACTCCCAAAAGATTAAGAAGCCACTTGTATATCATGCTCTTACCACTCATAATTTACGCCCCCGCTTTTTCCTCTTTTATAAGAGAGCTTATCGACTTAAGCCTCTTTGCGACCGCGTCCTTCTGATATTCGGGAAGCGCGCTTGACATAAAGATGTCGTAAAGAAGCTCTACCTCGCACTCGAGTATCAGCTTCATTCTCTCGCGATCGGTTTTATCTGTTGAGAGCGCGTCAAGTCTTCTTTCCACAACCTCGAGCGACCTTGTCTGCGCCTCGATAAGCGCGTGAGCGCGGTCAAGCGCCTCGGTGATCTTTGCGGT
>JAFYRZ010000137.1 GCA_017546745.1 Clostridia bacterium | reverse complement strand
AGCAGAGATTACGAGATTTTGCGTAACGGTTGATATAAGAGGCTGTCGCATAAAGGCTACGCCGAACGGAAAAGAACGGGGATACTTTTAAACAGTGTCCTCGTTCTAAATTTAGGGTTATTTATATTTTAAGGTTAAAATTCTGCGAATTTCTTAATTTTTATTTTTTCGTTCTATCGCCGTTTCCTCGATCACCGTGCTAAGTGCGTAGCGAAGCGGGACGAGCCGTAGTGAGATCTCTCGCTCGTTAGCCGACGATTTCCGTCGTAAATTAAGAAAGCTCCTTGCTGCCGTTACGTTGCAAGCGCGCGAAGCCTTTTCTTATCGAGTATTTTTACACCGTCGCGGCGGGAGGCGGAGAGGATCCCCTCACTGATAAAATGCTTAAGCCTGCGCGACACGACCTCGCGCGCAGAGCCCATATATTTTGCGATCTGGTCGTGCGTCAGATGCACGGTGTCGGAGCCGCACTTTGCCGCCTCGTCAAGCAAAAAGATCGCAAGGCGCTTGTCCATGCTCATAAAAAGCATCTGCTCCATAGTCCATACCACGTCGGAAAAGCGGGAGAGCGCACATTCAAGCGCAAAGATCTTTGCCTCCGGCAGGCGTCTTGCGATATCCTCAAAGGCACAGCTGCCAACGATAACGCACTCGCAAGCCTCCTCTGCGTCGACAGAAACGTCAAAGGTTATTCCACCGAGAACGCAGGATGCGGAGAGAATGCAGATGTCGCCGGCAAAAAGGCGGTACAGTGTTATCTCCTTGCCGTCCTCTGACAAAAGATATACGCGTAAAGCGCCGCTCTTTATAAGTATTATTCCGGTACACTCGTTTCCGTCGTGTATGTTCTTGCCCTTTTCAAACCTCACCGTCTGCGAAGCGGAAAGAAGGCTCTTTGCCTCGCCCTCGGTAAGAAGATCGTAAAAGGGAAACGTTTCCTTGAAAAGCTCCGTTAAGCTGAACTCACCCATTTCACACCGTCCGTGTAAATTATTTCCGTATTTATTATATCACTGCGGAAAAAATATGTCAAGTGTGACTAAATCACGGAAGGAGGGAAAATAATCTGATATAATAAGAGCACAAAAACAAAATTTCGGAGGAAATTAAAATGAAAAATAACGAAAAATTCTATATTTGTAAAAAATGCGGCAACGTAATAGAGAAGATCCACGACTCGGGCGTTAACCCCGTCTGCTGCGGTGAGAAAATGGCAGAGCTTGTCCCCGGTGTGGTCGAGGCAAGCCACGAGAAGCATATCCCCGTTGTTGAGGTTGACGGCTCTCGCGTTTCTATCTCGGTCGGCTCGGTAGAGCATCCTATGGCAGAGGAGCATAGCATCCTTTGGGTATACCTTAAGACGGATAAGGGCGCTTACCGCAAGCACTTAGATCCCGGTGAGAAGCCCGTGGCATGCTTTAACATTTGTGACGAAAAGCCTGTTGCGGCATACGCATACTGCAACCTTCACGGGCTCTGGAAATCCGAGATAAAGTAAACTAAAGTTAGCTATTACGAATAAAAACAGCGCAGGACTTGCCGTATGGAGTCCTGCGCTGCTTTGTTTTTTGTTATATGCTTTTGACAATCATGCCGGTGGGTAAAAATCAATCGCCAAGCTCTCTTTTGATCTCTTCTGCCTGAATTTCGGGATCGAAATTATACATAGGCTCGATATCCTCGCCCTTGCTGCGCCTTCTTAAGTAATTTGCCGTGATCTTAACGACAAGAGGGGAAAGCACGAGAACGCCTATAAGGTTGGTTATCATCATAAGACCGTTGAAGGTGTCCGAGATATCCCAAGCGAGAGAGGACGTAAGGACCGCACCGAAAATAACGGTGCATACGTGAATGATACGGAAGATATAAGTGGTTTTTGCGCCGAAGAGGTATTCCCAAGCCTTAGAGCCGTAGTGCGACCAGCCGAGAACGGTCGTGAAGGCGAAAAGGAACATAGCGATCGCTATAAATTTCTCACCGATATTGCCCCAGGAGAATACCGAGTTGAACGCACCTCCGACGAGGGTCGCATCGGTGTAGCCTTGGGCGATCTCGCCGGTAACGACGTTGAATACGCCGCCCTCAAGACCGCCCGCGGTGAGGATAACGAGAGCGGTCATCGTGCAGACGATCATAGTATCGGCGAACACCTCGAATATACCCCACATGCCCTGCTTTACGGGCTCTTTGATGTTGGAGTTGGAATGAACCATGACCGACGAGCCGAGTCCTGCCTCGTTCGAGAACACGCCGCGCTTGAAGCCCTGCGTTACGACCTTACCTACAACGGCTCCGATACCGCCGCCGACGAACGCTTCGGGCTTGAATGCGTTAACGAAAATCGCCTTAAAGGCGGGGAGAACGTTAGAAATATTTATACCGATTATTGTGAGCGAGCCAAGCACGAACGCAACTACCATAAACGGAACTACCTTTTCCGCGACGCCTGCGATCCTCTTAAGTCCGCCGAGGGTTATAAGCGCGGTGAGTGCCATGATTGCGGCGCCGAGTATGACGTTATAGAGCGAAACACCGCTAAAGACCTCTACCGAGGAGAGTGCCGAAACGTCAAATGCCTGCGCTACGTTCGTAACGATCTTGTTTACCTGTCCCATGCTTCCGATACCGAAGGAGGCGAGCATTGTGAATACGCAGAAGAGGATCGCAAGAACCTTTCCTACCTGCTTCATACCCTTTTTTCTGCCCAAGCCGTCGGTGAGATAGTACATAGCTCCGCCGGACCATTCGCCGTCGGAATTCTTTCTGCGGAAATAGATACCGAGAACGTTTTCCGCGTAGTTGGTCATCATACCGAAGAATGCGGCAACCCACATCCAGAATACCGCACCCGCGCCGCCGATGCAGATCGCGGCGGCAACGCCCGCGATGTTTCCCGTGCCCACCGTTGCGGCAAGCGCGGTGCAAAGCGCCTGAAACGGGGAGATAGATCCCTTTTCCTTGCTGTGCTTAATAACGTTCT
>JAFYRZ010000136.1 GCA_017546745.1 Clostridia bacterium | reverse complement strand
TCAATGTTTGTAAGGAATGTTGTATGGCGGCAATGGTCAGACCAATATGTGTCGATCATACGGATCTCTGTGATAGTGGGGTTTCTATTCTCGCTCTTAAAATAGCTCTGACAGAATGTGATATCGTCAAGATCCATTGCAAGTCCCTTCTCTGCTATAAATGCTGCAAGTCCGTCTGAGTCAAGGTCGATAAATCCGTCAAGAACCTTTACCTCGGTAGGAATGTCGTATTCAATACGGAGGGTATCCTTCTTATCAAGAGAAGCCTCCCTTGCCTCAACGGGGTTAATAACGTGCTTCTTGATTCTCTCGATATCCTCTTTTGCGATGTTGCCGTAGAGCATATAAACTCTTGCACTTGCAACGCTGGGCTTGTCACCCTGAGAGATAAGCTGTATGCACTGAGCCGCGGAATCTGCTCTCTGGTCAAACTGACCGGGAAGGTACTCGGTAGCAAATACAACCGCACCGTCGCACTCAAGCTCGGTGTAAACGTCATCAAGCTGAGGCTCGGAGAATACGGTGCCTACCGCGTAATTAAAGAGCTCCTCGGTAATATTCTCTGCATCGTAACGGTTGAGAATTCTGATCTTCTCAACACTCTTAATTCCAAGAAACGCGGAAATCTCGGAAAGAAGCGCTCTTGCCTCGTTATCGAGTCCGGTTTTCTTTTCAACGTATATGCGATAAACCATTTCAAAGTCCTTTCTTATTTCAATGCTTTAAGAGCCTTAGCTCCGATGTCGGTTCTGTAATAAGCGTTAGCAAAGCCTACCTTGGTTACCTTGTCGTAAGCCGCTCTTATCGCGCTCTCAAGAGTGTTATCAACGGCAGTAACGCCGAGAACTCTGCCACCTGCGGTAAGGAGATTTCCGTTTTCATCAAGCTTTGCGCCCGCAACGTAAACCGAATCCTCAACCGAGGTATCTATATCGATCTCAAATCCGCTGTCATACTTTTCGGGATATCCAAAGGATGCCATAATTACACAGCACGCACTACTGTCGGAGAATTTAACCTCGGTGTCTGCAAGGGTGCCGTTTGTGGTAGCCTGCATTACCGTGAGAAGGTCAGACTCGAGAAGAGGAAGAACTACCTGAGTTTCGGGATCGCCGAAGCGGCAGTTATACTCGATGACCTTAGGTCCGTCGGGAGTAAGCATAAGTCCGAAGTAGAGGCAACCCTTAAAGGTTCTGCCCTCTGCGTTCATTGCGTTAACGGTAGGAAGGAAGATGGTTTCCATACAAACCCTTGCAATATCTTCGGTGTAGCAGGGGTTGGGAGCGATAGTTCCCATACCGCCGGTGTTAAGTCCCTCGTCAAAGTCAAGCGCACGCTTGTGGTCCATAGAGGAAACCATGGGCTTAACCACCTTACCGTCGGTGAATGCAAGCACGGATACCTCCGGGCCGGTAAGAAACTCTTCAATAACTATTTTATTTCCGCTAGCGCCGAACTTCTTGTCCTGCATGATAGACTTGACTGCATCCACAGCCTCGTCTCTTGTCATAGCGATAACAACGCCCTTACCGAGCGCAAGTCCGTCAGCCTTTACAACGGTGGGTATCTTACAGGTGTTTACGTACTCAAGAGCCGCATCCGCAGACTCGAATACCTCGTACTCTGCCGTGGGGATAGAATACTTTTTCATAAGGTTCTTGGAGAAAACCTTACTGCCCTCGATTATTGCCGCGTTTGCTCTGGGACCAAAGCAAGGAATACCTACCGCCTCAAGAGCGTCAACGCATCCAAGCACGAGGGGATCGTCGGGAGCGACTACGGCGTAATCAATCTTATTTTCGGTAGCGAAGGCTACGATCTTATCGATCTCCTTAGCTCCGATGGGAACAAGGGTAGCGTCCTTTGCCATTCCGCCGTTGCCGGGGAGAGCAAATATTTCGCTTACCGCCTTATTCTCCTTTATTTTCTTGATGATGGCATGCTCTCTGCCGCCACCGCCTACAACCATTATTTTCATTACTGCACCGCCTATCAATGATGGAAAAGACGCATACCGGTAAACGCCATAACCATGCCGTACTTATCGCAGGTTTCGATTACGAGGTCGTCACGGATAGATCCGCCGGGCTCAGCGATATAGGAAACACCGCTTCTCTTTGCTCTTTCGATATTGTCACCGAAGGGGAAGAAGGCATCAGAGCCTACGGATACGCCGGTGATACCGTCAAGGTATTCTCTTGCTTCCTCTGCCGTAAGGGGCTCGGGACGGGTGGTAAAGTACTTCTGCCAGTTACCCTCTGCGCAAACGTCCTCCTCGTTCTTGTTGATGTAGCCGTCGATAACGTTATCTCTGTCGGGGCGGGAAATCGTGGGAAGGAAAGGAAGGTTAAGAACCTTCTCGTGCTGGCGAAGGTGCCAGGTATCTGCCTTAGTACCTGCAAGACGGGTACAGTGAATTCTCGACTGCTGTCCTGCGCCTACACCGATAGCCTGTCCCTGATATGCATAGCATACGGAGTTTGACTGAGTGTACTTAAGGGTGATAAGGGAGATTATAAGGTCACGGACTGCTTCCTCGGGCATATCCTTATTTGCAGTTACGATATTCTCGAGAAGCTCCTTATTGATAACGAAGTTATTTCTTCCCTGCTCGAAGGTGATACCGAAAACGTCCTTATGCTCTATGGGAGCGGGTACGTAGTCGGGATCGATCTTTACGATGTTGTAGTTGCCCTTCTTCTTGGTCTTAAGGATCTCAAGAGCCTCGTCGGTATAGCCGGGAGCTATGATACCGTCGGATATCTCTCTCTTTATGATCATAGCGGTGGTAACGTCGCAAACGTCGGAGAGTGCGATCCAGTCACCGAAGGAGGACATACGGTCGGTGCCTCTTGCTCTTGCGTAAGCGCAAGCGAGGGGGGAGTCGTCAAGGCCCGCGATATCGTCAACGAAGCAGGCCTTCTTAAGCTCGTCGGAGAGCTTTACG
>JAFYRZ010000135.1 GCA_017546745.1 Clostridia bacterium | reverse complement strand
GTGGGGTTCTCAAATACGCCCATAGGTCCGTTCCAAACAACGGTCTTTGCGGAAAGAACTGCGTCAGCGAAGAGCTTTGCGGTCTTAGGACCGATGTCAAGACCCTCCATATCAGAGGGAATATTCTCAACGTCAACGTAGGTAACGTCGATGGGAGCATCGATGGGGTTGGGGAAGGATGCTGCTACGCCACAGTCGATGGGAAGAAGAAGGTTAACGCCGTTAGCCTTTGCCTTTGCCATCATCTCACGGCAGTAGTCAAGCTTGGTCTCGTCAAGAAGAGAGTTACCAACGCCAAGGCCCTTTGCAGCCGCGAAGGTGTAAGCCATACCGCCGCCGATGATAAGGGTGTCAACCTTGGTAAGAAGGTTATCGATAACGTTAAGCTTATCTGCAACCTTAGCGCCGCCAAGGATAGCAACGAAGGGACGCTCGGGGTTCTCAAGAGCCTTACCCATAACGCCGATCTCCTTCTGGATAAGGTAACCGCAAACTGCGGGAATGTAATCTGCAACGCCTGCGGTAGAAGCGTGTGCTCTGTGAGCCGCGCCAAACGCATCGTTTACGAAGATATCTGCATAGGAAGCAAGCTCCTTAGCGAAATCTGCACCGTTCTTCTCCTCGCGAGCGTCAAATCTGGTGTTCTCAAGAAGAACTGCAGTGCCTGCCTGCATAGCGGCAACCTTTGCCTTTGCATCAGCACCGATAATGTCCTCAGCAAATACAACCTTGCCCTCGCCAAGGATCTCGTTAAGTCTTACGCTAACGGGCTTAAGGGTGAGCTTCTCTTTATCCTTAACTGCCTTTGCAAGATAATCAGCGGTAGCGGCTGCTCTCTCTGCCTCGGGAAGCTTTTCAACAGCCTTCTTCTCCTTCTTGGTAAGACCGAAGCCCTCGGTAAGAATGTTATGGGGCTTACCCATGTGAGAGCAAAGGATAACCTTTGCGCCGTTGTCAAGAAGATACTTGATAGTGGGGATAGCCTCTACGATTCTCTTATCGGAGGTGATAACGCCATCCTTCATAGGTACGTTGAAGTCGCAACGGACAAGGACTGTTTTGCCGGCTACCTCTACGTCTTCAATGGTTTTCTTGTTATAAGCTGCCATTTGTTTTTCTCCTTATATGAATAATTTTATTATTTATTTTAACCACCGTTCATTATATCATAGCTTTCCCTTGTAGTCAAGAGATTTCGTTAAATTTTAAACGATTTGTCGCGGTGGGGCGTATGTACGCTGCTTTTTCTTGCAGTACGCGGTTTTATACGAGCTTATTCTACCGTCGCCTTGGTAATTCCGATATTGCTGTTTCCGAGCACCTTTATGATATTAACGAGAAGCTCTGCCTCCTCCTCGGGTATCTCGAGGAAGTCGAGAAGAACGATATCCTCCTCGGGGGTCGTTGCCTTGATACGAATGTAAACGTCCTCCTTGTGGTAGAACTCTATGGTCGTTTTGATTATATCGTATATGCGCTTTGTGATATTGGGATCGATAAGGTGCTTAAAGTAGAGCCTTACGCGGCGGCTGATGTAGTTATAAGCCGTCGGGGCGGTGTCCTTTACGGCTACGGGCGCGCTTTCGGGGGCAACGTTACCGCGTGCTATCTCGGTCTCGCGTCTTATGCGCTCCGCCTCGCGCTCGCGCTCCGCGGCAAGCCTTTCTGCCTCGCGGCGCTTTTCCTCCTCGGCAATACGTCTTTCCTCCTCGGCGCGAAGCCTCTCTGCCTCTGCGGCACGCTCTGCCTCTATGCGCTTCTGATTTTCCACCGCGATCCTTGCCGCCTCGGCAAGTCTTTCCTTTTCGCGGTTTTCGGCTCTAACTCTCGCGTCGATCTCGTCCTTGAGCCTCTCTGCCTCGATAGCGCGAAGGCTCTCTGCCCTATCCTTTTCCTCGGCAAGCTTCACCATCTGTGCCTTTATACGTCCGTACTCTATGCGGAGCATATCGTTTTCCCTTTTGAGCGAATCTATCTCGGCGCGTGCCGCTTCAAGCTCCTTGCGAAGGCTATCAGCCACAGCCTCTGCCGCTACCTTTGCCTCCATCTCGTCAACGAGGCGAAGCTTTGCTTCGAGCGCCTCCCTTGCACTAACCTCATCGGTATAATCGGCATCAGGAGCAGCGTCGTCCTCCTCACCGTCAAGAGCGTAAAGCTCGTCTACCGTATCAAGGTCTGTGTCCTCCTCTTCGGGGGAGTCCTCTATCTCATCGTCAATGGGTACGGGAGCAAAGGCGGGTGTATCCTCTGCCTTGGAGAAGTCGAAAACTACGGTCTCGGGCACGGATATCTCGTTATCTACGGCAGGTGCGCTCTCCTCTGCTGTGGGAGCGGCATCACCGAAGATCACCTCGCGCGCTCTTTGAAGCTCTATATCAAACGCGCTCACCTCTGCCTCGGGCGCAGGTGCGGAGCTTTCCTTGGGAACGGGAATCCCAAGTCCCGAAAGAAGCGAGGAGAGCTTATCGTGGACCTTATCCGAATGGTCGGCTAATTCAACCTCGTTTACAACCTTTTCGATATCACCGCGGCGATGTGCGCGCTTTATAAGGTCGCGCCACTCGGTTATGTTCTTTCTTCCCATGGCGCTGTGATATCTGTCGGTATCGGTTCTTACGAGAAAGCGGTATTCCCTCTCGCGTATCTTCTGCGGAACGTCCTCACCAAGCTCAAAGAGGATATCGTCCTCCGAGGGGGTATCAAATGCGCTGTATGCAACAGCGCTGTTAAGACGCGTCCACTTTACCCAAAGGTCCTTATCGGAGCAGCCCTTGTCGGTTATAAGAAGGCGGCGGTAGGTAACGTTTTCAGAGCTATGCTCCATAAACGTGTCGGGCATAAACACGAGCTTTAACTCGATATTGCTTTTTTCAAGCCCGCGAACCGAAAGCGCCCTCTCGATCTCGGCGGTAAGCTGCTTTACCATGATCTCGGCAAACGTCCTTGAATATTTATCCTCAAGCTCGGGCGGCAGCTCTACCGTAAGCCCAACGCAACCGTCCATTTCTATTTTGATCTTCGAAAAATCAAGGTCCATAACCACCCTCCGATAATCGTTTTATTATATTTTAACACATACGCGTGAGCTTTTCAAGAGATTAGTCAAAATTTTTCGCGTGTGCGCGACACATTTCGCGCAAAAACAGAAAAGTGCCGAGGCACTGAGCGTGTGCCTCGGCATCTCTTAAAACCGATTATTTCTGAACGAGGTGAACTGCGAAGCCGGAGATCTCGTCCTTGAAGTATACGAACTTGGGCTTACCGGTCTTGTCATCGCAAACGATAGTAGACTCGTCAAACTCAAAGCCCATTCTCTTAAAGTAAGCCATAGCTCTGTCAACGAAGTTGGTGCGGATACCGATGTGGCCGCATCTGCCGGGACCCTTACCGTTCATAAACTCAAACGCATCACCCGCAAATACCGACTTGCTGGTCTCGCGGTTGGTCATACCGAACATAACCTCGAAGAGCTTTGCGCTGCGCTTTGCCTCCTCGGCATTTTCGGTGTTGATGCCCATATGGGTAAACTCAAGGCCGAGCATGATCTTAACGGCATTCTTGGTAAGCGCGGTGATAGCCGCCCAGTCCTTTGCCTTGATAAGATCCTCGTTAACCATGAACGAGCCGCCGCAGGCGATGATCTTGTTAAACTTAAGGTAGTCAAGAAGGTTGTTCTCGTTGATACCGCCGGTGGGCATAAAGGTAAGCTGACCGGAGGGAGCAGCCATAGCCTTAAGCATCTTAAGACCGCCAACAGCCTCTGCGGGGAAGACTTTTACGGTAGTAAGACCAAGCTCGAGCGCTGCCTCAACGTCGGAGGGATTAGCGCATCCGGGGAGCATGGGAACGCCCTTGGAAAGGCAGTAGGAAACCGTCTTGGGGTTAAGTCCGGGTGAAACGATGAACTTAGAGCCTGCCGCGATAGCCGCGTCAACCTGCTCGGTTGTAAGAACGGTGCCCGCACCGACGAGCATATCGGGATATGCGTCGGTAATATTCTTGATAGCCTCTGCCGCGCACTTGGTTCTGAAGGTGATCTCTGCCGCGGGAAGTCCGCCGTCGATAAGCGCCTTTGCAAGCGGAACGGCATCCTCTGCGTTCTCGATCTTGATTACGGGAATAAGACCTATGGAATAAAGCTCGTTGATCATATTATTAGCCATTGTTTTTCTCCTTAAATATTATTACAAATCAATTTTACCACAAAATAAGAGGTTAAACAAATTGCAAAACTTGCTCTCAGTATTGCATTTGTTGCCTTTGCAATCTTTTTTTGCGCTCGCGCTTGACTTAACGGAGCTTTTCTCTTATAATAAAGGTGTAATTCTAATAAATTAGAGGTTTTTATGAGAATAAACGTCGCCGTCCTGACGAGGGACGAATATTTATATAAAAAAATCGAGCTTGCAACGCTCGACTACGCAAGCTGCGAGAGATGCGCGCCCGAGGACGGGCTCGCAAAATACGATTTCATTATTGCGGACGTTGACGGTGTGACGGCACCCGTCGGGGCAATAAGAGCAAGCCGAAGAGAGGAATGTGACCTTACTATCCCCTTTACCTTTGAGGAATTACACCGCGTGCTGTCCGCGAAGCGTAAGGCACCGCTGCAGCTTGACAGGGCAGAGCGCGCGGCATATCTTTACGGTGAGAAGATACGCCTGACCGAGGTCGAGTTCTCTCTGCTTAATACCCTTTTTGAGGCGGGCGACTACGTTTCACGCGAGGAGCTTTTATATAGGGTATGGGGCGACGAGGCGACCGACGGAATTATCAACGTTTACATACATTACCTGCGCGAGAAGCTTGAGGTAAGGGGCGAGAAGATAATAATCTCGTCAAGAAAAATGGGTTACAGGATAGACGAAAGATATTTAAAGGAGGAGAGCGATGCTACGGCTGATTGAGGGGGGATTTTCCTCGGGTAGCTTTGATCTTATAAAGAAGCGGATCAAGGAACGTATAAAAGGCGGCAAGAGAGGCTATCTTATCGTGCCGGAGCAGCAGACCGTTCTTGCAGAGAGGGTAATGGCAGACGAGCTTCCTCCATCGGCACCGCTTTACTTCGAGGTAACGAATTTCACGAGATTTGCAAACACGGTATTCCGCTCGCTTGGCGGACTTTCGGCAAAATACTGCGACAACGCAAAGAAAAAGGTCTTGGTCTTTCGTGCCTTGACCGAGTCCTTGCCGCTTTTATCTACCGAGAGGCGCGAGGTGAGTGCCGGAGTTGCGGAAAAATACCTTGCGGCTATAAAGGAGATGGAGAGTCTCGGAATCACGGCAGAGGAGCTTTCCCTTGCGGCACAAAACGAGGGCATCGCGGACAATGCGCGCCTTGTAGGCAAGCTTTCCGATCTTTCTATCGTTATGATGACCTACAAAAGGCTTCTCACCGAAAAATACCAGGATAACGCGGTCGAGACAGACACGGTCATCGAGAAATTAAGGGCTAACCCCGAGTTTCTTAAGGATACCGAGATCTTTATCGACGGATTTACCTCATTTACGAGGGGACAGGAAAGGCTATTGTCCCTACTTTCGGAGCTCTCCGACATAACGGTCACCCTGACGCTTCCGAAGGCAAGACGCGATGCTCTTGAATACACCGAAACGAGAAATACGCACGACGCGCTCACCCGTGCGGCGGCAAGAGCCGGGTGCGAGGTAAAGCTCGAAAGGGTGGAGTCGATAGGCGACGGAAAGGACATTTTTCTGCGCGAGCTTGTAGATAATTTATGGCAAAACAACCAAGTATTTGACAACTACGGTTTACATAACAGAGATAAACTGAGGATTTTTGCCGCGCCTACCCCTTACGTGGAATGTGACGTTTTATGCGCGGATATCAAAAAGCGGGTCATGGCGGGCGAGCGCTTTTCGGATTTTGCGATAGTTGCAAGAGATGCGAAGAGCTACTCGGGCGTTCTTGATCTTTCACTTGAAAAATACGGACTTCGCGCATTTACGTCCTACAAAAAGGAGCTTGAGAGCTATGCGGCAATAAAGCTCATTTTTGCCGCCTATGCCGTCGTTTCCTCGGGATTTCGACGCGAGGAGGTAATCGAATACGCGAGGTGCGGCTTTACGGGGATCGAGCGCGACAGGATAGACGAGCTTGAGTCCTACGTTGAGAAATGGCGGCTTGATAAAAAGAGGTTTTTAGATCCTGCGCCCTGGCTTATGAATCCGCGCGGCTACGAGAGCTTCGTAACGAGCACGGACGCCTTTCTTCTTGAAAGAATAGGCGAAACGAGGGACGCGCTCTTCTCTCCCCTTATCCGTTTTTCGGATAATTTATCCGAGGCGAGGACGGTGCTTGACCACGCGAGGGCGCTATACGGCTTTATCACCGAGATCGGACTTGAGAGGTCTATCGCAGAGCGCGCAAGGAAGCTTATGGAGGCAGATAGAGCCACCGACGCGGCGGAGGAGATGCGACTTTTCCCGCTTATATGCAAGTCGCTCGAGGAGCTTACCGAGGCGGCGGGCGACCTTCCCGCAAGCATCGCAGGCTTCTCTACCCTTTTAAAAATAATGCTCTCCGGCAACGACCTCGGCAGCATACCTGCGCACGTTGACGAGATAATCGTCGGCTCTGCGGATATGCTCAGGCTTTACGAAAGGCCGCACGTATATTTTATCGGTGTTAACGACGGTGAATTTCCGCGCACGGGGTCTGATAATTCCTTCTTCAAGGATACCGAAAGAGCATCTATGGCAAGCATCGGGCTCGGTATAACCCCGGAGAGCGAGCTTTCATTGGCAAGGGAGCTATTCTTTTTCTCACGAGCTATGAGCTTTGCGACAAGGAGCGTTACCCTCCTTTATTCCGAGGCATCCGAGGGATACAAAGCCCAGCGGCCGAGCGACGTTATATCAAGGCTTATCACCGCGACGGGCGGTGCGCTTACCGTTAGAAGAGCAACGGATATGCCGACCGATGAGCTTATCTTTTCTGCCGAGTC
>JAFYRZ010000134.1 GCA_017546745.1 Clostridia bacterium | reverse complement strand
GGATTCCTCGGAGCAGTTATCTATTTTTGACATAAAAGCGCAGGCAGGCGAGCCTAAGGGGAAAAAGCTTATAGGAAATATCTTCGATTTTCTTGAGCTTTTCGTCTTTACACTTGCCGTAGTCGTGCTTCTTTTGTCCTTCTTCTTCAGGCATTCCGTGGTTGACGGAGACAGCATGCTCGGAACGCTTCACAACGGAGAGCATCTTATAATAAGCGATCTGTTTTATTCCCCGAGCCGCGGAGATATCGTTGTTTTCGAGGATCACTCCACCGGCTTTAAGAAGCCGCTTATCAAGAGAATAATCGGTGTTGGCGGTGACGAGATACGGATTTCCGGAAAAAAGGTCTACCTAAACGGTGAGCTTCTTGAGGAGGACTACGTTTACGTAGACGGATACCAGAACGACGCAAGCATCGTGCTTGTTGTACCCGAGGGCGAGCTTTTCGTAATGGGTGACCACAGAAACGAGTCGTCTGACTCGCGTATGTTTGGCACGATTCCCGAGGACGCGATCATCGGTCGCGTGGTTTTAAGATTTTACCCCTTTGATAAGTTCGGGGCGGTTGACTGACAATTAGGAGATAAAAATGGCAAAAAATCCGATACAATGGTTCCCGGGACATATGGCGAAAACCAAGAGAATGATGAAGGAATGTCTTTCTCTTGTCGATATCGTAATCGAGCTTCTTGATGCAAGAATCCCTTACAGCTCAAAGAACCCGGATATAGATTCAATAGTAGGCGAAAAGCCGAGAATAACCGTTCTTACCAAGACGACTCTTGCCTCCCCGGATGCGACGGCGGCATGGGTGAGATACTACGAGAGCCGTGGACAAAGGGTCCTTCTTATCGACTCGCAGAGCGGTGCGGGTCTTGACGCGCTTGCAAACGCGGTGCGCGAGGTGCTTTCTGAAAAGGTAAAGAGATACGCCGACAAGGGTATGTCCTCCCGCGCACTTAAGGCGATGATCGTAGGTATTCCCAACGTTGGAAAATCCTCGCTTATAAATAAGATCTCAGGTGAGAAGCGAGCAAAGGTTTAAAACCGCCCGGGTGTTACTGTTGACAAGCAGTGGGTAACTACCGAAATAGGACTTTTGCTCCTTGATATGCCAGGTGTTCTTTGGCCGAGGTTCGAGGATGCGAGAGTTGGCGAAAACCTCGCTATGACGGGCGCTATCCGCGACCAGATACTTGATACCGAGGAGATCGCTATGCTGCTTTGCGGCAGGCTCAGAGACCGCGCAAAGGGTGCGTTCTACTCACGCTATAAGCTCACCGAGGACGAGGCAGACGAGCTTGATATCTACGACCTTTTCGAGCTTGTAGGAAGAAAGCGCGGTATGCTTATCTCGGGCGGAGAGATCAACCACGAGAGGTGCGCGAATATGCTTCTTGAGGAATTCCGCTCGGCTAAAATAGGCAGAATAACGCTCGAATTACCGAGCGATCTTGGGAGGTAATTATGCCGAGCTTTGGTTTTGAAAACGAAAAAAGGGCGCTCGGATATAAATTTATCTGCGGTTGCGACGAGGCAGGAAGAGGCCCGCTTTGCGGTCCTGTCGTTGCGGCGGCGGTCATTCTTCCCGAGGGGGAGATAATCGAGGGGCTTAACGACTCGAAAAAGCTTACCGAGAAAAAGCGCGAGAAGCTTTTTGACGAGATCACAAGCCGTGCGCTTGCGTACGGTATAGCCGAGGCAACCCCTGCCGAGATCGACGAGATAAACATACTAAACGCCTCTATGCTTGCTATGAAGAGAGCTATCGAGGCTATGGAGATAAAGGCAGATTTTGCACTTATCGACGGAAATCACGCGCGCGGATTTGATATTCCCGCAGAGCCCGTTATAAAGGGCGACGCGCTCTCCTACTCTATCGCGGCGGCATCCGTGCTGGCAAAGGTTACGAGGGACAGAGGGTGTATCGAGCTTGACCGCGAGTATCCCGAGTATGGGATCGCGAAGCATAAGGGCTATCCCACAAAGGATCATATGGATGCGGTAAGGCTCCACGGCCCCTCACCCATATATAGAAAAAGCTTTTTAAAGTTTCTTGACAAATAATGAAGATATTAAAGGTAAAGACGCGAGAGCGAAATATAGGCAATATAGGCGAGAGAGCCGCGGCAAGGTATCTATTCTTCCGCGGATACAGGATCTTAAAGAGAAACGCGGTATTTGATACGCACGAGATCGATATAATCGCTAAGCGCGGCTTTGAAATAGTCTTCGTGGAGGTAAAGACCAGATCGACCGAGACCCTCTCGGAATTCGATCCGCCGCCAAGAGTTGCCGTAACCAAGGAAAAGATGGCAGGCATCATTAAGGCGGCAGGCATAAGGTACGGTATGATGCGCTATGCCGACGAAAGATACAGAGCGAGATTTGACGTTATCGAGGTGTATCTTAAGGGCGGTAAGGTAGACCGTATCGAGCATTTGATCGCCGCCTACACGAGGGACACGGCAAAAACCAGGAGAAAACGAAAATGAAATTCACAAGCACTCGCGGCCAAGAGAAAAACGGTGTCAGCGCCGCATACGCAATAAAAACCGGACTTGCATCCGACGGCGGTCTTTTTATGCCCGAGGAATTCCCGACTATAACGAAGGAGGAGCTTCACGAGCTTATTGCACTTCCCTACGAGGTGCGCGCGGCTAAGATCCTCTCAAAATTCTTAACAGATTACACCTACGACGAGCTTCTTGCCGATGCAAGCGCGGCATATTCCGCAAAGAAATTCCCGGGCGGTGCGGCTCCCGTAACCAAGATAAGGGACGGCCACTATATGCTCGAGCTTTGGCACGGCCCAACCTGCGCCTTTAAGGATATGGCGCTCCAGATAATGCCGAGGCTTTTCGTAAGAGCGCTTAAAAAATGCACAGAGGAGCGCGAGGCGCTTATTCTCGTTGCAACGTCGGGTGACACCGGGAAGGCGGCACTCGAGGGATATCGCGACGTCCCCGGAACAAAAATAAAGGTATTTTACCCGATAGACGGAGTTAGCCGCGTGCAGAAGCTCCAGATGCAAACGACCGAGGGAGGCAACGTTTCGGTCGAGGGTATCGTCGGCAATTTTGACGATGCGCAAAGCGGTGTTAAGGCGATATTCGCCGACCGCGCGCTTGCAGATAAGCTTAGCGAGGGCGGTGTTTTCCTCTCGAGCGCGAACTCGATAAACTGGGGCAGGCTCGTTCCGCAGATAGTATACTACGTATCCGCGTATTGCGATATGGTAAGGGACGGCTACGTGAAGATGGGCGAGGAGATAGACGTTTCTGTTCCTACCGGAAACTTCGGCAATATTTTCGCTGGATTTATAGCAAAAAAAATGGGGCTTCCCATAGGAAAGCTCGTTTGCGCGTCTAACAAAAACAACGTTCTTACCGAGTTTTTATCAACCGGTGTCTACGACAAAAACAGAAGCTTTTTTGCAACGACCTCGCCGTCTATGGATATCCTTATCTCCTCTAACCTTGAAAGACTTTTATATACTCTTTTTGGCAGTGAGGTAACGGCAAAATATATGAGAAGCCTTAACGCCTCCGGAAGATACGAGCTTTCTGCGGAAGAGCTTGCCGCGGTCAACGAGAGCTTTGTCGGCTACTATACCGACGAGGACCTTACCGCAAAAACCGTACGCGATACCTATAAAAATACAAACTGTCTTATAGACACCCATACCGCGGTTGCCGTAAGTGCGGCAGAGCGCTTTATGGAGGACTATAAGACAGAAAGAAGGATGCTTACCGTATCTACCGCATCGCCCTATAAGTTTGCAAAGGACGTCTACCGTGCGGTAAGCGGCAACGAGCCCTCGGGCGATCTTGAGGCGCTTTTCGAGCTTCAAGGCTATACGGGTGTTTCTATCCCCTCGCCTATCGCGGACATAAAGGACCGCAGAGTCCTTCATACGGACGTGATAGACAAGCGCGAGATGAAAGAAAGTGTCGTGCGCTTTGCTCTTGAGACGAAAAATTAGATCTCGCGAGGCTTAAAGGTTGCGCAAACGGTGTTTGCAGAGCAGCTCGCATCACAGGGTCCGACCGATACGCAGCCCGCGTAGCAGCTCGACTCGTTCTTGTGGTACGCGCAGTTCTTTACGTCACATACGATTCCCTTAACGAGCTTACTCGAATCGCAGGTGGTTTCGTTTTTCTGTTTACACTTATCCATTTTTCCATTCCTTTCGGGAAAGAATTTACGAGATATGCGCTTTGCAGCTCTCGCAAGTGTATTTTTCCCGACTGCGAAAATTTTATTCGGGAGGTGATAAAAAATGTCGGTTTATACAATAGCGGATCTACATCTGTCTACCTACGAAAAAACAAATAAATCCATGGAAGTCTTTGGCAAAAGATGGGACGGATATATGACGAGGATCGAAGGCAACTGGAGACATCTCGTCACCGATGCCGACACGGTCATCATTCCCGGTGACGTTTCCTGGGCTTTGTCGCTCGAGGAGGCGGAGAGCGACCTTAAGCTTCTCGATTCCCTGCCCGGCACGAAGATACTCGGCAAGGGAAACCACGATTTTTGGTGGGCAACGATGAGAAAGCACGAGATCTTTTTCGAGAAGGTCGGAATTAGCAGTATAAAATTCCTCTTTAACAACGCGCACGACGTGGGTGAGGTGATCGTCGCGGGAACGCGCGGCTGGTACCTTGAGGAGGATGCGAAGAATGCGCCGGATAATGCGGATTTTGAAAAGCTTATCGCACGCGAGAGGCTGAGGCTAAAGACCAGTCTTGACGCAGCAGTGAAGCTAAAGGGTGACACCGATAAGCCGATCGTAGCGTTTATGCACTTTCCGCCGTATTATAATGAAAAGGAGTCCGAGGGTCTTTGCGACCTTCTTATCGAGTACGGAGTACGTGACGTTTATTACGGTCATATCCACGGAAATTACACGATACCGCCCGTGACGAGCTATCGCGGACTTAATTTCCACATTATTTCTGCGGATTACATCGGTTTTATACCAAAAATCGTAAAATAAGTAAAATATTTCCTTTAAATTTAAGTTTTATCTTGACAAATCGTTTTATTTAGTGTAAAATTAATTGGTTAAAATTTAAAATAAAAAATATATATAATTTCCCGGAGGAAAAACAATGAGCCTTATTAAAAAGGAACTTACCGAGAAGTCCGGCTACGTAATGGAGTTTTCGGTCAGCAAGGAAGCTTTTGAGAAAGCTGAAATTCAGGCATACAAGAAGAACGTAAAGGACATCAACGTTCCCGGCTTCAGACGCGGAAAGGCGCCTAAGGCTATTATCGAGAAGATGT
>JAFYRZ010000133.1 GCA_017546745.1 Clostridia bacterium | reverse complement strand
CTACTATGTTCTCCGAGGGTCTTGAGGAAGGCACCTGCTCTTACTGCGAAGAGACCTTGACAAAGACCGTTGATAAGGAAAGCGCAAAAATTCATACCTTTACCACTGATGTAAGGCACAATTACAGCGATTACTATTACTTTGACTCTATTCTTGACGGTGGTCACTTCTATCCCACCGAGGAAAACCGAAACGGACAGTCGCTCTACATCGAGTACAGCATGCTCTGGAGTGAGGAATTCGTGAATGCAAGCATTGGTCAGGATTATATGCTCTTGGGTAGATTTGATCCCCAAGATGGATATGATGTAAACAACTACGATATCGCGTATGCTCTTGCGATCGGACCTAATGTCACATGGACAGACCCCAAAATTCCCGGCTATTTTGATGTTCTTGGTAAAAACCTTGAAGTCGTTTCCGGTAATTATACGTATGGTTCTGATGTGGCAAATTGTCCCTCTATCGGCGGCTATGGCTGGCATAGGATAGGTATAGTTATCAAGCAGATCGATAACTCTCGCTTGAACGCTACTCTTTATATTGACGGCGTAAAGCTGTCCTCCCACAATTTCGAGCCCAGAAACAAGGCAAACCTTCTCTATACCGTAGAGAACGGTGAGTATAAGGATATCGATCTTACAAGATGTATTACTCCGTACTATTTCGGAGATACCAATACCGTCGGAGGAACCGCTGATTTTGAGATCGCAGACCTTTACGTAACCGCAGGCACGGATTTTGTTCTTACTGCTACCAAGCTCACTGATCCCAGAAGGGTAACCTATACCGACCTTGACGGAACAGAGCATACCGATATCACCTACTTCGGTTACGGCGATGATATCCCCGGAGAGCCCATCGTTCCCGACGAGCCCGACACTCCCGACGAGCCCGAGGCATGTACTCACCCGAACGCAGAGTACGTTACCACTAAGGTTAATACAATGTTCTCCGAGGGCCTTGAGGAAGGCTTCTGCCCCGACTGTGATGAGCCGGTTTCCCGTAATATTCCTAAGACCGAAATCACTACCCAGGTCGTTACAAGTACATCGGGTCATGACGAATACAGATGGTTCTACGAGTGTCATTTCCTTAAGGACCTCGTAAGCGAGGACAACCATTTCTACGATGAGAACAACTCGCTCTTTATTGAGTACTCTATTCTCATTAACGAAAGCTTTGACGCTACAATTAAGAAAGGCGCTAATTATGGGGCTTGGTTCATTCTTGGTACGATAGGCAACACAAGCGGCGACGATAATACCTTGAATAAGATCGGTTGGCTACATCGCGATACAAAAGACGGTGCGTGTCCCTACGTTGGCGGAGTTGAGCCGAACGGTACCGTTACTAAGTTCTACGAGAATAACGGTATAGTTGAGCAGAAGGGTGATTTCTACGCAATGAAGGAAGCGCTTTACTATGGCTGGCACAGAATCGGCGTACAGATCAATCAGACACACGAGGGCAAGGGCGACAATGCCGAGTATACCGTGACCGCTACGATCTTTATCGATGGCGAAAGAATCATGGATATGACCTATGACAGCTGGAAGACCGAGAATCTTCTTTACACCGTTGATGAGGATGGCGTTTGCCATGACAACGACAACAGCGAGATCGAGGTAACCGCATTTGTTCTCCAAAGGTTGATTCCCAAGAATTCTTCTGATAAGATTTACATCCCCGTAGCCGATACCTACGTAACCTGCGGTACTGGTTTCGTAATGCCTGTTAAAAAGCTCGATACTCCCATAGAAGACACTTACTCTCCTGCAAGCGGAGTAACTCTCGATGCAGATCACCACTTCGCTTACGTTGACTAATTGATAGGAGGAAAGAAAATGGAAAACTACGTAGTAGCAGAGCTTGAAATAGTAGCTCTCGCAACCGGAGACGTTAATAACGTTAGCAGTCCTATTCCCGGCTGGACTCCTGATGATAATGAGCTTCCTCCGGAATGGCATCTTGGTTAATCTAAAACTCAAAGCGCAGAGTCCGAGTCGGACTCTTCGCTGATTTTTTTCTTTTCTCTTGAATTTTTTCTGCGGATATGATAAAATAGTATAGAACGTAACCTACGGGGTACATACCCTCTGAAAAAGGAATTTTTATGGCTTTTGATGCTTGTATGATGCGCGCCGTGCTTTATGAGCTTGAGCGCGATTTTATTGATGCGAAAATTGAAAAGGTTCTCCAACCGCAAAACGACGAGATAGACCTCGTTTTGCATAAGGGAAAAAGCTCGAAAAGGCTGGTATTTAACGTCGGGCCAAACGCTCCGCGCCTTCAGCTTTCGGATACCGCAAAGGAAAATCCCCTAAAAGCGCCTATGCTTTGTATGCTTCTCAGAAAGTACTTCACCGGCGCAAGAATTATCTCGGTAACACAGCCGTCGTTTGACAGGATTGCGGACTTTACCGTTTCCTGCTACGACGAGATGGGATATAAGGTAGAGAAGCATATCATCTGCGAGATAATGGGTAAATACGCTAACCTTATCGTCCTTGACGGAGAGGGAAAGATACTTACCGCGATGAAGATCATCGACTTTGCCGCAAGCACCATAAGACAGGTCATTCCCGGTATGCGCTATCAGATTCCCGCTATGCAGGAAAAGCTCTCGCCTCTTTCGGTCGATAGGGCGACATTTTTCGAGAAGCTTTCCGCCTTCCCGCCCGAAAAAACAGCGGAAAAATTCATAACCCTTACCTATTCCGGTATCGCAACGCAGATCGCGCGCGAGATAACCTACCGCGCCACCGGCACGACAGACGTTCCCGTATGCGAGATAGACCCCGAGGCGCTTTACCGCGCGTTTTCCGACTTTTCAAGCACGCTTAATAAGCACGATTATAAGCCTACCGTCGTCTTTGACAAGGGCGGTAAGCCGATAGACTATTCCTTTATGGATATAACCTACCTCGGTGACGCAGAAAAGCGCCATTATAACTCGCACGGTGAGCTTTTTGACGCTTATTTTGCCGAAAAGGACAGGCTCGAGCGCGTTCACCGCTCGGCACACGACGTCATAACGCTTCTCTCGAATGCCAAGGCGAGGACCGAGCGCAAGCTTGCCGCACAGCGCGAGTCGCTTCTTGACGCAGAAAATGCTGAGGAATATAAGCGCAAGGGCGACCTTATAACCTCAAACATCTATCTTATCAAGCGCGGAATGACCCTCTTCTCCTGCACCGACTATTTTGACCCCGAGTGCCCGACGGTAGAGGTCGAGCTTGATAACAGAATATCCCCCTCGCAAAACGCGCAGAGAATGTATAAGCAGTACAATAAGCGAAAGACCGCAAAGCGCATACTTACAGAGCAGATAAAGCTCTGGGAGGGTGAGCTTCTATACCTCGAGAGCGTTTCGGCATTCCTCGAAAAGGCGGAGACCGAGGCGGAGATCGCCTCAATACGCGACGAGCTTTATTCCTCCGGGTACTCGGCAAGAATGAAGAATTATAAGCCGAAAAAGCAGGTCAAAAACGAGCCGACCGTCTTAAAAACGAGCGGCGGATATACCCTTTACGTCGGTAAAAACAACCTGCAAAACGAAAAGGTAAGCTTTAAGCTCTCCCGCCCCGAGGATATCTGGTTTCACGCTAAAGGTGTCCCCGGCTCGCACGTTCTTATGGTGACCGGCGGAGAAGAGCCCTCCGAGGTCGATTATACCGAGGCGGCGAGCGTCGCGGCGCACTACTCAAAGGCAACGGGTGACCTCGTTGCGGTTGATTACACCAAGGCTAAAAATCTTAAAAGAGTTAAGGGCGAGAAGCCCGGCTTCGTTATCTATCACACGAATTACACCGCGTTCGTAAGACCGCTTTCCGCTAAAGCACTTACCGAGCGCACGGAGGCTAAAGAAAATGGTTGATCTTACAGGGCTTCATAAGCATTTTATACTTGAGCATTTAAAGGAGGGCGAGGTTGCCGTAGACTTCACTATGGGTAACGGAAACGACACGCTTTTCCTCTCCCGCACCGTAGGAGAGTCGGGCAGAGTATACGCCTTTGATATCCAAGAGGACGCACTCACCTCAACTCGCGCGCACCTCGAGGCAAACGGCGCACCCGAAAATTACACACTCATCTGCGCCTCTCACCATAGGGTAAAGGAGTTCGTAAATGAGCCTATAAAGGCGGGTATGTTTAACCTCGGCTACCTGCCGAGAAGCGGCAGAAAGACTCTCTATACCATGAGAGAAACGACCATGCCCGCGGTCGAGGCGGCGATAGAGCTTTTAGCGCCCGACGGTGTTCTTATAGTCGCGATCTACCCCGGCCACGAGGAGGGCGCTCTCGAGGGAGATATGCTCCGCGAGTATTTTAAAACGCTCTCGAAATACCGCATCTGCGCCTCGGAATTCCACATTTTAAATTCGCCGACGTCTCCGTATTTCTATCTCATCGAAAAGACCGCAAGACAGATAGATTAAGAGAAAAACAGCATAATCTGACAATAACTATTTACAAAAAACAGAAAAAGCAATACCGCAAGCCCCTCTTTTTCGAGAAAATGCGATATTGCTTTTCTTTTGTTAGCCTATAAATCCGAAAAGCTTAAGCCAGGATTCAAGAAGCCCTGCCCAGCTTTGGATATGGGGAACTATACCGCGACTTTCAACGTTTCCAAGGCCAAGACCGTGACAGCCGTAGGGGTAAACGTGGAACTCGGTGGGTATGTTGTTTTTTCTGAGTTTGGTTATAAAATCGTAGGTAGAAAGTATCTCAACCGACGCGTCCTCAAAGGTGTGCCAGATGAACGCTGGGGGAGTGTGCGGACCGATATACTCGCCGGGGGTCGCGATAAGCCTTGCCTCCTCGGTATGCTCGTCGCCAAGCATATTGTAGTAAGAGCCGTGGTGGCTTCTGAAATCGGTTACGGGGTAGCAGAGTATCTGCGCGTTAGGCATCGGGTCAACCTCCAAAAGGTCGTCTGCCTCCTCGCCGTCTACCGGACCCGTATAGCTTGCAGTAAGAGCGGAAAGATGTCCTCCTGCGGAGGAGCCCATTATCGCGATCTTGTTAGGATCGATGCCATACTCCTCTGCGTTTGCTCTGACGTGTCTTACGGCGCGTCTTGCATCAAGAAGCGACGCGGGATATCTGTTCGGCTTAACTCTGTAATCAAGAACGAACGCGTCGAGGCCTATCTCGTTAAGAAACTCGGCATATCCTTTGCCCTCGTGGTCCGCTCTCATAGCGTATGCGCCGCCGGGACATATAACTACGGCACCCCTGCCGCGCTTTTCGCTTGTAGGGTAGTAGGTAAGCTTCGGGATCTCCTCGCCAACGTTTTTCGGTATCTCACCGTTCCAAAGAGTAATTACTTTCATGTTTATACCTCGTTTAAAATTGTAGTTTCGTTAGCCTTGCCGTAATTTTTCGCCACCCACCTCGCGATGAAGAAAAGAAGATAGTGGGAAATCAAAAGCTCGGTTATAATAAGAACGAAATCAAGAATGATCGCTAAGATCTCACCTACAAGGTAGGTGCCGCGGTATTCGATAAGGTATCGAACCGTGTCGATAATGG
>JAFYRZ010000132.1 GCA_017546745.1 Clostridia bacterium | reverse complement strand
AATTTTATTATTGAGATGTATGATCAGAAACCCTTCTACGATAAAGTTCTTGCGAGTATGGAGAAGGCGGAGCATAAGGATAAAATCCTTACGGTTAAGTATTTTTGCGCTAAGGTATCTAAAGGCGCTTTCGTAATCGGAAAGCCCGTTCGTGACATCCTCTGGCCTCATGCATCTGTAATTGTGTCAATTACTCGCGACGGTAAGGAGTTTTCGGATACTGACAACGATGGTGAGAAGCGTCTTTATGAAGGTGATTCTATAATAATCCGTGCCAGATGCTACGACGAAGCGGAGATAATAGATCATTTGCACGATCTTATGGGAATAGATCACGAGATTGAGGTTGCATAAAAACAGAAAAAGGATTTTTTAATGTGAAAAAAGCAGTTATTGTAATAAATGGAGCTGGTGGAGTAGGGAAAGATACGCTTTGTGACCTTGCGGCAAAGCACTTTAAGGTATATAACGTTTCATCTATTACGCCTATCAAGGAAATCGCATCTCTTTGCGGTTGGGATGGCTCGAAGGATGATAAGTCCCGTAAATTTCTTGCGGACCTGAAGCGAATTTCCATTGAATATAACGATTATCCCACCACCTGGGCGATAGGCGAGTATAATGAATTCCTCACCTCGGACGAGGAGGTAATGTTCGTCCACATAAGAGAGGCGGAGGAGATTGAAAAGTTCGTTAAGGGGACCGCCGGCGCGGCAAAGACCCTGCTCGTTCGCGGCGGAGAGAGAATGAAAAAGACCGCCTACGGAAACGCCTCCGACGACCTCGTCGAGGCTTTTGCCTACGATTATTATTATGTAAACGAGAAAACACTTGACGTAGCCGAGAGCGAATTTTGCGAGCTTGTTTCTCAAATTATCGGCTGAAAAGTAAAATAAAGTATACAAAAAACGCTAATTTAACAAAAATACAGATCCTTTCATAAACTGTAATGAGTATTATACTCAGGATGTATGAAAGGATCTTTTTATGTTTTTTAAAATACTTTTCGGGCTAATGCTGCCGCTTATAGGAACGACTCTTGGAGGTGCTTTGGGCGCATTTTTATGTAAGAGGATAAGGAAAGAGGTGGAGGGCGGTATTTTTTGCTTTGCAGGCGGAGTTATGATTGCGGCATCGGTTTTCAGCCTGATAATTCCTGCGGTGAGGTATGCCGAGGAGATTGGAAATATACCGCTTTTACCGGTATCCGTTGGCTTTACACTCGGCGCCTTGTTTTTGCTTATAACCGAGGAAATTTTCAGCGAAACGGAGCGCCCGAATACCAAACCGCGCCTTGACGGACGGGGTAGAATGATCCTTGCCGTAACTCTCCATAACTTTCCCGAGGGAATGGCTGTTGGTGTCGTCTTTGCCGGGCTTTTGGCAAGCGGCGGAATGATGAATTTCGGTGAAGCTTTGGCGCTTTCCTTTGGTATCGCCCTGCAAAATCTTCCCGAGGGAGCGATAATATCTCTGCCTCTTCGTGCCTCGGGTAGCGGTCGCGGCCGTGCTTTTTTATGCTCGTTCCTATCCGGAGTAGTTGAGCCTATCGGGGCTTTAATTATGCTTTTTGCCGCCGGACTCTTTCTGCCGATCTTGCCGTACGTTCTCGGCTTTTCCGCGGGCGCGATGGTCTATTCGGTCGTTGACGGGCTTACCTCGATAAGCCTCTCCGGTAAATATTCCGCCTTAAATCCCGTTATGTTTTCTCTCGGATTTTTTGTTATGTGCTTTTTCGATATTGCTTTTAGTTAGTAATTAAAAACAACGCAAAATGTAAATCTAAAATTACAAAAAGCACAAAAAACGAGCCTTTTTGCTAAAAAGCAACAAGGCTCGTTTTAAAATTAAACTGTTTCTACGTTGATAAGATTTGAGTTTCCGCTCTTTCCGTTAGGCGTTCCGCCTGTGATAACTATCGTATCACCCTTCTTGATAAGTCCGCTCTCAACGGCGGTCTTTTTCGCGAAGTAGAAGAGGATGTCGACCGAGGTATATTCCTCGGTCAGCGCGGGGAGAACTCCCCAGCTGAGTGCAAGCTTTCGATACGCCTGCTCGTCCGTCGTAATACCGATAATGCTTGCTCTCGGACGGAATCGGGATACCATTCTCGCGGTCTTTCCGGTTCTCGTGCAAACAACGATCGCCTTTGCGTGAATATCCTTTGCCAAAAGGCTCGCGGAGTGCGAGAGCGCCTCCGAAGAGCTTCCGATCTCAAACGCGTCAAGCGAGCGGATATATTCGTGGTGGCCCTCCGCGTGCTCAACTATCCTTGCCATTGCCGCAACCGACTCGATGGGATGCTCGCCTGCGGCGGTCTCTCCGGAGAGCATTACCGCGCTCGTACCGTCGTAGACTGCGTTCGCAACGTCGGATATCTCGGCTCTGGTCGGGCGGGGATTGTGTATCATTGATTCAAGCATCTCTGTCGCGGTAATAACGCGCTTGCCGAAGCTTCTGCACTGGTCGATGATGTATTTCTGCGTGTTCGGCAGCTCCTCGTAGGGGATCTCAACGCCAAGGTCGCCGCGCGCTACCATTATTCCGTCGCAAACCGCCATGATCTCGTGCAGGTTTCTTACACCTGCGCGGTTCTCGATCTTCGCGATAATGTCGATATTCTCGCCACCGTTTTCCTTAAGGAAATTCTTCGCGTCGATAACGTCCTGCGCCTTTGATACGAAAGAGAGCGCAACGAAATCAACTCCGTGCTTGATTCCGAAAAGCAGGTCGCTCTTGTCGTGCTCGGAGAGGAAAATGCTTTTTAATTCCTTCTCGGGGAAGAACATGGATTTTCTATCGGTAAGCGCACCGTCGGTCATTACCTAACATCTGATGTACGGCGGCTCAACTTTCGTTACCTCAAAGACCATAAGTCCGTTGTTGAGAAGGATCCTGTCGCCCTCTGCCATCTCCTCGCAAAGTCCCGCGTAGGAGACCGAAACGCACCTCTCGTCGCCAACGATCTCCTCGGTCGTAAAGGAAAACTCGCCGCCTGCGGTAAGCTCAACGCGCCCCTCGGCAAACGTGCCGATCCTAAATTCCGGCCCCTTGGTGTCAAGAAGGATCGGCAAGGGAATACGCTTCGTCTTGCGCACCTCCTTTATAAGGTCCATCATCGCCGCGTGTCCCTCGTATGTTCCGTGCGAGAAATTAAGCCTCGCAACGTTCATTCCCGCGTCCGCCATAGCGGATATCGTTTCCTTTGTACAGCTCGCCGGTCCGAGCGTGCAGATTATCTTTGTCTTTTTCAAGGTAAGCCTCCTTGCGGTGACCGTCACCGCCTCTTTGATATGCTTTTTTACATTATACATCAAAATTCTGAAAATTACAATACCGCCGACAAAAAAATCCGCACCTAAAAAAACTCCCACCACCGCCAAAAACAAACAAATCCCCCGCAAAACTTCAAAAAATTCACAATTTACACATAGCTTAGACGATAACTGTGCTTGACAAAAAATATTTAATATAGTATAATAAAATAAATTATTATTTAAGAGGACGTTTTATGGAACTTAAGCCCTTTGATAAAAAAGTCTGGCTCGCAACGCCTACTATGCACGGTGATGAGCTTGTTTACGTTACCGAAGCGTATAATACTAACTGGATGTCTACGGTTGGAAAGAATATCAACGAGGTTGAGCGGCTCACCTGTGAAAAGGTGGGCTGTAAGTACGCCGTTGCGCTTTCGTCCGGAACTGCGGCGCTCCACCTCGCGGTTAAGCTTGCCGGAGTTAAGCCCGGGGATAAGGTTTTTTGTAGCGATATGACCTTTGCGGCAACCGTTAACCCCGTTGTTTACGAAAAGGGCGTTCCGGTCTT
>JAFYRZ010000131.1 GCA_017546745.1 Clostridia bacterium | reverse complement strand
CGCCGCGGTATTTTGGCGGTTGGCGTTTTTGCCATGCTTTTCGCAGGAATAATTTACGCATGGTCTATATTAAAAATACCGTTTGCCGAGGAGCTTGGCTACGATGCCTCCGCACTCGCGCTTAACTTTACGTTAACTATGAGCTTTTTCTGCCTTGGCGGATTTATTTCCGGATTTTTGGCGAAGAGGCTCGGGCTAAGAGCTACGGTAGCCGCATCGGGAATTCTTGCGGGCGCGGGCTTTGCGCTCACCTCGCTTTTAGGCAGCGGACAAGCACTGCTTTTATACCTTACCTATTCGCTTATGGGCGGTCTTGGCATCGGTATCGTTTATATTTTGCTTATCTCGACGGTTAACGCGTGGTTCCCCGACAAGAGGGGCACGTCGTCCGGTGCGCTTATGATGGGCTTTGGCGCAAGCAGTCTTGTGCTTGGTAAGGCGGCGGATGCCCTCTTCTCTTCCCTCTTCGGTTGGAGATCGACATACGTTCTGATCGGTGCGATGCTTGCCGCGGTGTTGATTATTGCGGCATTTTTAGTAGTACCGCCGAGCGCTGACGTAATTTTACCCGCACCGAAAAAGAAGGCTGTGGCACGCGGTGAGGTTTTCGAGAAGGAGGAGCTTTCGCCCGCACAGATGGTTCGCCGTTTCTCGTTTTGGCGCGCGTTTATCGCTTTCGTTTGCATAACCGCGGTCGGCAGCTCTGTGATAAGCTTTGCGCGAGATCTTGCGATCTCGGTTGGCGCTGAGGCAGCCTTAGCAACCACCCTCGTAGGTGTTCTTGCGATTTGCAACGGTCTTGGACGCATTATCACGGGCGCGGTGTTTGACACTATGGGGCGGCGCTTCACGATGATCGCGGCAAATATTCTGACTATCATTGCCGCGGCTATTACGCTTGGCGCGGTAGGCCTCGGCTCTCTTCCGCTTTGCATCGCGGGGCTTTGCCTTACGGGTATATCCTACGGCACATCACCGACGAATGCATCTGCGTTTGCCTCTGCGTTCTACGGAACGAAGCATTTCGGCACAAATCTCAGCATACTTAATTTCAATCTTATGCTTGCATCGTTTATGGCTACCGCTTGCTCCGCGATACAGCTGTCAAGCGGCGGATATACCCTGCCGTTCGTTATCCTTTTGGGTATGGCGACGGTGGCGCTCGTGCTTAATATAACGATAAAGAAGCCCTAAAATATACCTTTAGCGGTAGAAGCCCTTCGGTTTCTACCGCTTTATTAATAAGACACGCGGAGATATAATTGTCAAGAGATATTGACGAATTTTGCGATGCGTGGTATAATAGCATTATCTAAAGAAAAACGGGGGATATTCTATGAGGATCTCAACCTCTACCGGTGATTTTTCGGGCTATGCGAAGGGCGTTTGCGACAAGGTAAGGCTTTTTCGCGGTTCTAAGTTTAAGTATATAAATCTCGAGCAAACGTCCTCTGACGTGTATTTTGCCGAGGGCGACGAGTATAAAAAATATGCCGAGGAGCTTGCCCTCGCGAGGGACTTTGCGAGGGTTGAGTACGTGATCTCGCACGCGCCCTGCCTTAATGCGTTTGAGGAGCTTACCGAGGAGCATTATGCAAAGACCCTGCGCGCGATCGAGAGGTCTATTGAGATATGCGGAATTCTCGGAATTCGCGACATCGTCGTTCACGCAAGCACTAATCCCGCGTTTTCAAAGGAGGATTTCTTCCGCGAGAACAAGCGCTTTTATACCGACCTTTTTCCCGCGATGGAGCGCTACGGTGTTCGCGTTATGATAGAGAATATGCACGACGTGCCCTTTTACACGTTCTCGACGGGGGCGGAAATGAGGGAGTTTCTTGACGAAGTTGCGCACCCCTTGCTTGGTGCTTGCTTTGACACGGCACACTGCAACCTTAACGAGCGCGCGAGGGAGTTAGGACAGTATAAGAATATCCTTGACATTGGCGATAAGCTCTTCGGGCTGCATATTTCCGACAACCTTGGCGGAACGAACCACCACCATTCATGGCCGTTTGCGGGAATAATCAATTTTGACGAGGTCATACAGGGGCTTATCGACGTAGGGTTTGACGGTTACTTTAATTTTGAGGCGTCCTATACGCTTCTTCACAGCACAAATCCGCCGAAATACCGCCGCCCGTGGGTGCGCGGAGAGGAAACGGTAAGACGGCTTCAGAATCCATCTTACGAGCTGAAATTCAAGGCGGTCGATCTCCTTTACGATATCGGAAGATATATGCTCGACGCGTACGGTATTTTTGAGGAGTAAGCAAAATTTATATCTGCTCTTATCTCGATTTGCCTCGTTTATGAACGGACAGAGGACGCCTGTCCCTACGGATATATGGAATCTTTGAGGAGTGAGCATTAAAAATCGGCTCGTGTAATTTTGGATAAATAACAAAGGCTTGCGCGGTGGCGCAAGCCTAAGAATTATAGTTAGTCGAAGAAGTGCTGCTCGTAGATCTCTTCGCGCTCCTCGTCTGTTAGGTCGTCTATATCCTTGCCCTGTCGCATAGCGGTCCAGGCGCGGTTAGGCACGGGAGGGTTAAAGGCGGGAAGCTCTATGCCGGGGGTGTTAATACCGGGGATAGCGGCGGTATCGTCGTTTCCGTATCTTCCGTCAACTATCTCGGGATTGTTTTTTGGCACTCTGCCGCTTGCATCGTTATATTTTTTCATATCAAAAACCTTTCTTTTTGTGGTTACGTGCTTATTTTGCACACTTTTAGTTACATTATGAGAGGTTTTTTAGAAATTTTGGAGTTTTTATGAGTTACGAAAGCCTTAGCGAATATTTTAAAAGAGTATACGGCAAGCGCCTTAAGAAAATATGTATAGACGGCGGATTTACCTGCCCTAACAGAGACGGCAGGTGCGGCGAGGGCGGCTGTATCTTCTGCGGTGAGCGCGGTGCAGGTGAGCATATTGACCCCACCATCAGCATACGTGAGCAGGTCGAGGCAGGGCTTTCACGCGCGAAAGAGGACGACGTTTTCGTTGCGTATTTCCAGAATTTTACCAACACCTACGCACCGACAGACGTGCTTAAAGAGAGATACGACGCGGCGCTTATAGACGAGAGAATAAGAGTTTTAGCGATAGGAACGCGCCCCGACTGTATTGACGAGGATATCGCGGCGCTTATCGCGTCATATAAGGGACGAGTCGACGTTTGGGTTGAGCTTGGGCTTCAGACGGCGAGCGACGAGGTAGGCAGGGTTATTAACCGCGGGTACGGAAAGGCGGAGTTTGACCGCGCGGTAAGGCTGCTTTCCGAATACGGAATTCCCGTCGTTGCGCATATGATAATCGGGCTTCCCGGTGAGGGTAAGGCAGAGGCGCTTAAGACGGTCGAGTTTCTTAACGGGTACGAGCTTTTCGGGCTTAAGATACACTCGATCTACGTTATGCGCGGCACGCGCCTTGCCGAGATGTACGATAGGGGCGAGTTTGTGCCGCCAACGCGCGAGGAATATATCGACACCGCGGTGAGCGTTATCAGGGCTATGCGCCACGGCACGGTCATACACAGGCTTACGGGCGACTGTCCGCGCGGAATGCTTGTTGCGCCCGAGTGGAACACCGACAAGAATGGCATTATTGCCGAGATTAGAAAAAGGCTCGGCAAGGGGTAATTCCCTGCCGAATTCTTCCTTTATAAATAAGACCTCCCCGACCGCATCGCGGTCGGGGAGGCTTTTTGCGTGTTTTTTATTTTTCCGTTTGCGGAGCTTTTTAGTTTGCCGGCAGGAACGGAAGAGTTATTCCGCCCTGGTTTCCGCTACCAGTGTTTTCGCCGGAGGTGTCTCCGCCATCACCTTCATTTTCACCTTCGTCGGGTGTCGCGTCTGTGTAGTTATACACTATCGTGCAGCGGGAGGGGATAGCCCAGCTACCCTTTTCAATAGCCGCCCACTGCGCTTCGGTGCCACGGTAATTTATGGTTGTAAGGCTGGTGCAATCATAGAACGCATAAGAACCAATGCTTGTAACTCCGTTACCGATAGTCACGCTCGTAATGCTTGTGCGACCATGGAACGCCCAAGAATCAATACTTGTAACGCTGTCGGGGATAGTTATTGTATCTAATCTGCTACACTCACTAAAAACACCGTAAGCAATATACTTTGTAGTTTCATTTATGGTATAAGTGCTGAGGTTTTTGTTGGTAAGGTCGATAAGGATAGCGTAGGGATTTTCGGAGTTTCCTACATATCTTCCGAACTCGTACTCTGTATAGAGTGCAGAATTGCAACCATCGAACGCATAAGGACCAATGCTTGTAACGCTGTTTCCGATAGTCACGCTCGTAAGGCTTGTGCAATTATAGAACGCCCGATCACCAATGCTTGTAACGCTATCGGGGATAGTTGCGTTCGTGAGGCTGGTGCAATACCGGAACGCAGAACCACCAATACTTGTAACGCTATCGGGAATAGTCACGCTCGTAAGGCTTTTGCAACCATAGAACGCATAATAACCAATACTTGTAACGCTATCGGGGATAGTTACGCTCGTAAGGCTTTTGCAACCATCGAACGCATAATCACCAATACTTGTAACGCTATCGGGAATAATAACAGAGGTTATATTTGTGTTTTTAAATACGTCATTACAGATCGTTCTAACAGGAACGCCGTTATATTCCTCTGCTATAATAATATTCTTCGCAGAGCCGGTATAGCCCACAACCTCGGCATAGGTACCGTCAGAGGAAAGCTCGTAGATAATTCCGACGGTAGATCCGGCAGGAGAGTTACATACCGTGCAATAACCGGAATCATCCGTTGTGTGCTCAGACTTTTCGGTTATTTCGTCACAGTGCTTGCAGTCATACCAGTGGAAGGAATTGTCGGTAGAATGTTCGGTCTTAAAGTCGTGATCGATGATATCGGTTTCGTTTGTAATCTCTACCTTGCCACAGGTCTTACAGGTGAGGGTGTCATAGCCGCCCGAGATGCAGGTAGGAGGTGTTGTTACAGTGTCAAAATCGTGCGCTACAACCTCGGTCTCGTTCTTGATCTCTACCTTGCCGCAGTTATTGCAGGTAAGGGTATCGTAGCCCTTAGCGGTGCAGGTGGGAGGGGTGGTTACGGTAGCGAAATCGTGGTTCTCGTAAGAGCCCGACTTCCACTCGATAACGTTACAGTCGGTGCAAATGCGGTAGAAGAGTTTGTTTTCGCAATAGACGTTCTCGTATCCGCTAAAGCTTATCCAGTCGCCGTAGGTGTGCTCGTGCTTTGAGAGGAGGGCTTCCATTTGCGCCTCGAGGATCGCAATTCTTTTTACGTTGTCAAGGTCGGTCTCCTGTAAAGCCGCGATAAGAGCGTTTACGCTCGCAAATTTCTCTGCGTATTCTGCCTCGATCTCGGCAATTTTTGACTCGTAGGTTGCGGTAAGTGCGGCTATTGCCGCGGTGTTTTTTGCGTCGACTGCTTCAAGATCTGCGACTTTCGCATTGTAAGTAGCGGTAAGTGTAGCGAGGGCGGCAGAGTTCTCTGCGTCTTTCGCTTCAAGCTCTTCGACCTTTGCCTCGTAATCTGCGGTGAGGTCAGCAATTGCGTCTGCATTTGCTTCATCTGCCGCGATAAGGTCTGCGAGATCTTTCTCATACTGGGTAGTAAGTGCTTCAAGTGCCTCAGCAGTCAAAGTGTCAGCTGCTTCAAGCTCTTCTACCTTTGCCTCATAATCTGCGGTAAGGTCTGCTATTGCATCTGCGTTAGCTTCATCAGCCGCAAGGAGGTCTGCGAGATCTTTCTCATACTTAGCAGTAAGTGCTTCAAGAGCCTCTGCGGTTAAAGTGTCAGCCGCTTCAAGCTCCGCGACCTTTGCCTCATAATCTGCGGTAAGGTCTGCGATTGCATCTGAGTTAGCTTCATCTGCCGCGATAAGGTCTGCGAGGTCGGACTCGTACTGTGTTTTAAGTGCCGCAAGTGCTTCGGCGGTAGCCTCGTCAGCCGCTTCAAGCTCTTCTACCTTTGCCTCATAATCTGCGGTGAGGTCTGCAATTGCATCTGCGTTTTCCTCATCTGCCGCGATAAGGTCTGCAAGGTCTTTTTCGTATTTAGCGGTGAGGGTTGCGAGTGCTTCTGCAGTTAAAGTGTCAGCCGCTTCGAGCTCTTTTACCTTTGCGTCGTATGTAGCGGTAAGGCTTGCGATTGCGGCAGAGTTTTCCGCATCCTTTGCTTCAAGCTCTGCAATCTTCGCCTCATAGGTAGCGGTAAGTGTGGCAAGGGCGGCAGAGTTCTCTGCGTCTTTCGCCTCAAGCGCGGCAACCTTTTCCGCATATTCCACGCCAAGTGCCTCGATAGCGGCGGCATTTTCAGCGCCGGCTGCTTCAAGCTCCTCGACCTTCGCCTCATACTCCGCGCGAAGGGCATTTATTTTCGCGTTGCAGGCTTCTTCCTTTGTAGCTAACGCGGTGTTAAGCTCGGTTATAAGAGCCTCAACGTCTGCTCTTGT
>JAFYRZ010000002.1 GCA_017546745.1 Clostridia bacterium | reverse complement strand
GGCGATAAGAATAAGGCCCTGAGCATTATCAATACTGTAATTCATAGCGCGGGTTCTCGCAAGCTCGAGAGGCTGACTTCCGTCGGGCTCTACCTGACTAAGAAAGCGCCTTGCGTAAGCAGTTTTGCAGATTTTCTCGGCAAGGAATTTTCTGCCGGTGAATATCGCCGTTGCAAGAACGTTGGCATCGTAAATTGTGCCGTGGTTATTAAGCTGAAGGTCCTCGTCAAGCCCGTTTTCGCTCGTTATCATCCAGTTTGCGAATTTAACGAACCATTCCTTAACTCCCGAAACAGTGCTTTCGGATATATATCCGACACTCTCAAGCATTGCAATAGCATTAAACACCCTGTGCGAATGGATAAATTCAATGATACCTATTCCGCGACCGTTACAGATGCCGGGGATAAACTGCGCGTATTCCGCGTGCGGCTCCATATAGGTTTCGGGGTTTAAGTACCAGTCATAGATGATTTTCTCTGCCTTTTCGGCATATTTCTTTTCATCAAAATAGTATGCCGCAAGAGAAAGAGTAAATGCCGCTATCGCCATAGCGTAGTAGGCCATCTTTTCTGCGCAAGCGGGGTTAACCTCGCCGTCCCGCCTTACGTAAGGAAGTCCGTCCTCGGTATCGGGGTTAGGCCACCAATACGGGCCCATAGACGCATACTCGTGGGGATTGTTTGTCGGAGGCTTTGTGTTCCTGTAAACAACTGAATAGACGGTCGTGTCATTAAGGTGCTTTTCCGCCTCGCATCTTAAAAAGTCAAGCTGCTCCTTCGTAAGAGAGCCCTCTCTCTTCATTTTTTCGAGAAGCTCACCCGAGAACGTTACTGTATTCGGCGCGCTCATTTTTTATCCTCTCTGTTATTAAAGATTAGGGTCTGAAAGCCAAACGTACGGCTTCTTTACAACGACGCTTGCCTTTTCCTTACAGCTGTCAAAGTGCTTTGCCATAACCGAAAGAAGGTAAGACGCCTCACCCTCTACCTGCTCGGGATAAATCTCCTCGTAAGGAAAGGCCTTAGTGTCAAGCACGTAGGGATAGATATAATCGATAGTGCTTTCTATGATGCTTTTGCCAAGCTTCTTGTCGGGTGTAAAGTACTCGGTGCAGCCGATCCTCTCAGCCTCTATACCGATAAGCACCATTGCGTGAGTGTTAAAGAGGGAGTAGTGTATGCCCTGTGTTCTCGCAAGCTCACGGGGCTGGCTTCCGTCCTCCGTAACGTGCTCCTTTATGCGTCTTTCATACGCGGTCTTGCAGATTTTCTCGGCAAGGAATTTTCTGTCGGTGAATATCGCCATGGAAAGAAGGCTCGCGTCATACCACGTGCCGTGATTATTTTCCTGAATATCCTCGTCAAGTCCGTTTTCGCTCGTCATCATCCAATTTGCGAACTTAACGAACCACTCCTTGAGGCCGGACACCGTTTCGTTTGATATAAAGCCCTTTTCCTCAAGCATTTTTATTGCGGGAAACAGCTTGTATCCAAATCTGAACTCTATAATTCCGATACCGCGACCGTTACAGATGCCGGGGATATACTGCGCGTATTCCGCGTGCGGCTCCATATATGTTTCGGGGTTTAAAAACCAGTCGTAGAGAAGCTTCTCCGCCTTGTCGCCATAGCTCTTATCGTTGAAGTTATATGCCGCAAGCGCGAGCACGTAAACCGCGTCGGAGAGTATTTCGTAGGACATATCCTCAAAATAAACGGGATTTATATATCCGTCCTTGCGGATATACGGAAGTCCGTCCTCGGTATCGGGGTTAGGCCACCAATAGGGCGCAAGAGAAGCATATTCGTGCATATTTTTCGTTGGGGGCACTGCCTTTCTGTATATTACAGAAAGCACGGGCAACGACATATATTCGTCCGCTTTTTTTCTAAGCTCTTCTAAAACCTTTTGCATATCCATAACTAAATCTCCTTTATACCGCAGGGTGTGCAAGGCAGATGTACGGGCCCTTTGCAAGCTCCATTGCCTTATCACCGTATCCCTCTCCGGGGAAAAGACCGTCGGCGCGCAAAAGCACGTCGGTAACTTCCTCGGGAACGCTCTCGGGCTTGATTTCCTCATAGGGGAACGTGCTCATATCCTTTGCGTAAGGATAAACAAAATCAACAGCTGCCTTTACAAGACAGGTGCCGCATTCCGCGTCCTTTTCAAGAAAGACGGTGTGGCCGCATCTTTTTGCCATATTGGCAATAAGCATAAGTCCTCTTGCGGTCTGAAGCGAGTAGTTCATCGCGCGCGTTCTCGCAAGCTCGAGGGGCTGCTTTCCGTCAGGCTCTACGTGATGCTTAAAGCGTCTTATATACGCTGTTGTGCAAATCTTATCTGCGAGGAATTTTCTCTCTGTAAATATCGCTGCCGCGAGCACCGCAACGTCAAAGTATGTACCGTGGTTGTTTTCCTGAAGGTCCTCGTCAAGTCCCTTCTCGCTCGTAATCATCCAATCGGCAAACTTAACGTACCACTCCTTAACGCCACGAACGATTTCCTCGCTTATTTTACCCATAGCCTCAAGAATTGCGATACTGTCGAAAATCTTGTAGGAATAGCAAAAATCAACTACGCCGATACCGCGTCCGTCGCAAATACCGGGAATAGCCTGAGCATACTCGGCGTGGGGTACCATATAGGTTTCGGGGTTTAAAAACCAGTCGTAAATCATCTTTACCGATTTTTCAGCGTATTTATCCTCGTCGAGATGGTAAGCCGCAAGGGTGAGCACGTGAATTTTATCACAAAGCTTAACAAACGACATCTCGTCAAAGTAGATGGGATTTGCGACACCGTCCTTACGAATATACGGAAGTCCGTCGGGGGTGTCGGGGTTTGGCCACCAATAAGGCGCCTGAGACGCATACTCGTGCGGATTTTTGGTTATGGGACGCGTCTTTCTGTGAACAACCGCTATCTGCGGCTCAGAGAGAAGCTCTTCTGCGCGACGCTTTAATTCGTTAAGAACGCTTTCGGCAACCTTTTTTTCCTGCTTCATTTCTACGAGTGCCGCACCCGAATATGTAATTGTGTTTGGGATATTCATTTTAATCTCCACTTTCTCGTCGTTTTTCTAAGGCTCAGCCTTACACCTTACGCCATAGGCTGTGCAAGCCACGTCTTGTGCTTTTTCATTCTCTCGATAAACTCTGCGGCACGCTCAGCGTAT
>JAFYRZ010000130.1 GCA_017546745.1 Clostridia bacterium | reverse complement strand
CGGATATAATTTAATCGTTTTCTCTTTTCCTATGCCTTACGACAAGGCGCGAAAGAGCCCTTTTGTTAAAGGGAAAAAGCGGGTAAAGATAATGCCTTTTTCCGTCTACGGTCTTGTTTGTTACGATAAGGAGGACGAATACGATAATGCCGATCAAAAGACCGACCCAGCCAAGGAGGAATACGAGGGCAAGCATCAGGATACGCATAAATTTTATGGCATAGCCAAGCTCGTGATTTTGCTGTGCAAAGTTTGCGATGGCAACAAACGCCATATAGAGTATAACGTCCTCAGAGAGCCACCCTACCCCGACCGCAAAATCACCGAGTATCAAGGCTCCGATTATAGAAAGCGAGCTTGAAAGGGTGTCGGGCGTGTTGAGAGATGCAATCTTAAGTCCGTCTATCGCGATCTCGGCTAAAAACAGCTGAAGGATTATCGGAAGCGCGCCCGGCTCGTCGGGTATCAAAAACGAAAGAGCCTGTGGCAGCGCCTCTCCGTATTCGAGCGCAAGATACCAAAGCGGTGTTATGAACAATGAAAGTAGCAGTATTGCCGTTCTTATTATGCGAAGATACGTACCGGTAAGGGGCGGAAAATAAAAGTCGTCGGTCTGCTCGAGGTAAGAGAAGATCGAGGTCGGCAGTATCATGACCTGCGGCGAGGTATCGCATATAACGAGAATACTCCCCTCGGCAAGCTGTGCGGCGGCGGTATCCGGCCTTTCGGTCGATCTTATTTTCGGAAACGGGTTAAGCCAGCCACGCCCGATAAGGCACTCGGCAAGGCTCTGAAATCCGAGGGTCAAGGAGCGCGGCTTTATCGAGCCGAGCCGCGCCCTTATATTCGCAAGCGAAAGCTCGTCACACTCGCCCCTAAGGTAGCAAACGACAACGTCGGTCTTGGATAATCCGCCAAGATTAAAATGCTCCATAGTCAGTCGCTCATCGCGAATTCTGCGGCGAATTAGTGCCGTATTGACAACTAATGTTTCCACAAAGCCGTCTCTTGCGCCCTGCATCACCCTATCCGAGTCCGGCTCTGACGGTTCTCTTGCAGGGTATGTGCGCGCATCAACAAGCAGCGCCATACCGCCAAAACTCTCTCCCAGCACCGCCGTCTGTCCCGAGAGAACGGCACATACGACCTCGTCTGTTCCCGTTGCCCTCGTGACCTCAACGTAGGGCAGTCTTTCCTCCACCGAGGCAACCGACGGTATCTGTTTCATAGCCAAAAGCGCCTGCATAACGCGTTGCATCTCCCCGTCCTTTACGAAGCCGTCGATATAGAAAAACGAGAGCTTAACACCCGCCGAGATAAGCTCCCTCTCTATCACGTCAAAGCTTTTTCCAACGCCGAGTCGCGCCCTTAGCCGTATAAGATTCTCGGCAAAGCTTTCCGAGAGCGGCAGGCGCTTTTCCTTTTCAAAAGACATAAAATATCCCCCGTGGTAACGGATTTTATCCTATTATTACCGCAGGGGATTTTATATATTCACTTTTGCCAATTTCCGCCCTTAAAGCCGCGAAATCAGGCAAAATACTTATCGAGATGAGCGATAAGCCTCTCGGAATAGACCATAAAGCCGAGGCTGTTGGGGTGAAGGCGCTCGTCACCGAAGAAGGCAGGATCGTGAGGAACGAGGTCAAAGCCGTCGATAATGTTAAAGCCGCGAGCCAGAGCCTCATCCTTTACGATATTGCAGGCGGTCTCAAACGAGCCCATTCTCCTGTCGTCAAGGTCCTTGCGCCAAAGGGGCGAGATAACGAAGAAGGTGGCCTTGGGGAAAAGCGCGCGAAGCCCGTCCATACAGCCCGAGGTCATCTTTCTCATGGTCTCGGGACTATCCGACCTCGTCCAGTCGTTAGTTCCGCAAGCGAGGAACACCACCTCGGGGTCGTAGGGCACGGCATCAACGTAATCGGGGTTAAAGAACCAGCCGCCAACACCGTTTACCAGAATATCCGCGTTATATCGGCGAGAGAGCGAGTGAGTAAAGGTAACGAAGTTATACGTGCCGTTATATCCCTGGGTTATAGAGTCGCCGTAGAAATAGAATTTTCTGTCGTACTTATGGGGCTTAAAGTATGCGCCGTCCGAAAGCTCGAGGAATCTGAGCCACGCACCCTTTCCCCAGTTCGGGAATAAAAGGGTGACCCTCTTCTCTCCCTCGGGAAGGGTGAGCTCCATCTTCTCACCGCGCTCGTGATAGTGCTTGATCTCAAGCTGCTTGAAGAAAAGGTTGTTTATCATTACCTCGTAGCGTCCGTCGCCAACCGCGTCAAAGGCGAGGTAGGTAGAATCGGTGTAAAAATCAAGACGCGCACCGCTTGCAGAGCCGGAAAGATCACCGTGGTCGGGCGAATATTTCAGCGACTGCTCTATCTGCTTATCGGTGCATTTCATAAAGCGAACGCCGTCCGCCTCTTCCCTTATATCAACCGTTCCAAACGCTATCGATCTTAACTCTTCCGTTGTAAGCCTCATAATATTTCTCCGTTTATGCTTATTTGTTTTTGAAAAACTGGTAAAGGTAGCAGGGTATCATACCGTTATAGAGCTTTCTTACCTTGTCGGCGCGCTTGCCGTAAAGGCGCTCAAAGCCCTCGTGCGAGGTGATAACGTAGACCTGCCATGGCGAAAGCGAGCGGAATTTCTCACCGATCTCGCGGTAAAGCTTCTCGACCTCACTACGCGTGCCAAGCCTCTCTCCGTAGGGCGGATTTGTAACGATAGTTCCGCGAACGCCGCCCGAATTTATCGCTCTTGCGTCACACCTGAACGCCTTTATGGTATCGCCCACGCGCGCGTTCGTTGCGTTCTTTATCGTGAGCCCTATGCACTCCTGGTCGATATCCGACGCATAAACGCGGAAGTCGGTCTTATGCTCACCGTCGCGCGCCTCCTCGCGCGCACATCTCCAGTGCGCCTTGTCTATAAAATTAAAGCTCTCCGCGGCAAACGAGCGGTTAACGCCGGGCGCGATACCGCGCATCATCATAGCCGCCTCGATAGCGATCGTTCCGCTGCCGCACATCGGGTCCCAGAAAAGAACGTCCTCTCGCGGGCGGGAGGTTGCGGCAATAGCCGCGGCAAGCGTTTCTCTTATCGGTGCGCCGTTAGACTCGCGCCTGTAGCCGCGCTTATGTAAGGGCACGCCCGAGGTGTCTATCATCACCGTCGCCTCGTCGTTAAGGATAAAGAACTCTATCTGATACTTGACTCCCGTCTCGGGGAAAAGCTCGATACCGTAGGTATCCGACATTGCGCGAACCGCCGCACGCTTGACTATCCTCTGACAGTCGGGTATCGAAAAGAGCTTGCTCTTGATAGAGTGTCCCTTTACGGGAAATGCGTCAGATTTACCTATAAAATCCGAGAACGGCAGGCGGCGCGTGCCCTCGAAAAGCTCGTCAAATGTTTCCGCGTGGAATGAGCCGAGCTTTATAAAAATACGCTCCGCATATCTTAAAAATACGTTTGCAAGGGCAATACCCTCACAGTCAGCGGCAAAGGTAACCCTGCCGTCTATCGTGCTTATCCTCTCGTATCCGAGCGCGTCTATCTCCTCACCGAGAAGATGCTCAAGCCCGAAAAGACAGGTTGCAACAAGCTGTAGCTTCATAAAAATTTCCTTTTTCTTACTTATCACTGAAATTATTTTAGCATATCCACTTTTCTTTGTCAAGAGATTTGATAAAACGCGCACGCGCGCACGCTTTTTACTTGACTTTTTGAATAAAAAGTTATATAATATAATAACAATGTACAAGGGGGGCGGTGAAGCCGTGAAAATATTTGAATATAAATACGGCGATAGCCTGCCGATAAAGAATACCGCAATAGCACTCGGCTACTTTGACGGAGTGCATCTCGCGCACAGGGAGCTTATCTCGCTCACCGTAAAGGAGGCGAGAGCGCGCGGTCTTACCCCTGCGGTATTCACCTTTTCCGCAGAGGACGCGTCCATCAAGTCGTCCTCGGCAAGGATATACCCGACGAGGGTGCGCCTTTCTATCCTCGAGGAATTAGGCATAGAGGTCGCCGTCGTTTCCGACTTTTCGTCGGTCGCGGGGCTTTCTCCCGAGAAATTCGTATCCGAGGTGCTTATCGGTGCGTGCGGAATGCGCCTTGCGGCATCCGGCTATAATTTCAGGTTCGGAAAGGGAGCCTCGGGCGGAGCGCGTGAATTAAATGCGCTTTCCATAGAGGGCGGTGCCGAATGTCTGCTTCTTGAGGAAAGACGCTACGGCGGTGAGCCGATATCCTCAACGAGGATACGCGCGGCACTTCTTGAGGGTGACGTACGGCTTGCAGAAGAGCTTCTCGGTGCACCATACCGGTTAGGCGGCAGAGTTGAGCACGGGCGCGGAGTTGGGCAAAGGCTCGGCTTTCCCACCGTCAACACGAGAACTCCCGAGGGCTCGGTGAAAATGAAAAACGGCGTTTATAAAACGGCGGTCAGGGTCGAGGGTAGGACCTATCCCGCGATAACCAACGTTGGCGTATGCCCGACCTTTGATATAAGAGAGGTACACGCAGAGACCTTTATAAAGGACTTCTCGGGCGACCTTTACGGCAAGGAGGTTGAGGTGCTTTTCCTTGATTTTATAAGAGAGGAACGCAGGTTTGACAGCCCAGAGGAGCTGATAATGCAAATAAATATTGACAAAAGCATAGCTTTTGGCGAAAGTGATAAAGAAACGGAGATATAAAAATGGGTGGAAATTGGACAAAGCTTACGGTAACAGTCGGCATAGAGAAATCCGACGAGGTTATTGCGGTAATGAGCATGCTTGACAACGGACTTATGATAGAGGACTACAGCGATTTTTCGCTTAACGGAATGTACGGCGACCTCGCCGACGAATCCATACTTAACGCGGACAGAAGCATAGTTAAGGTATCCCTCTTCGTTCCCGAGGAAAAGAATCTTTTCGAGTACAGAATGTTCCTTGACGCGCGTCTTTCCTCCCTCGGCATTGAGTATACGACCGAGCTTGAGGATATGCGCGAGGAGGACTGGTCGGAGAGCTGGAAGCAGTACTATAAGCCGATAAGGCTCGGTAGAGTTACCGTCGTTCCCGCCTGGGAGGACTACGATGCCGTCTATGGCGAGGTCGTTGTTAAGATGGACCCCGGTATGGCATTCGGCACGGGTACGCACGAAACGACGAGGCTCGTTATGAGAATAATGCAGGACGAGATAAAGGGCGGTGAGTACCTGCTTGACGTTGGCACGGGCTCGGGAATACTCTCTATCTGCGCGTCAAAGCTCGGTGCATCCCACTGTAACGCATACGACATCGATCCGGTTGCCGTTAAGGTTGCCGAGGAGAACGCCCTGCGCGACGGCTGTACCAATATTACGGTCGGTGTTTCCGACCTCCTTAAAGGCGTTGATACCTCACGCGGAAAATACGACTTCTGCGTAGCGAATATCGTTTCGGATATAATCATCAGAATGATGCCCGACGTTAAGAAATATCTTAAGGAGGGCGCGCCGCTTATCCTCTCCGGAATTATTGCCCCGAGAGCAGATGAGGTGCGCGCGGCTGTAAGAGCCGAGGGCTTCACCATCGAGCGCGAGGTGACCGAGAACGACTGGGTCGCTATGCTTGCGAGGTGGTAAGATGTTTTTTACTGACGGCTCTTTAATAAACGAGAACAAGGCGCTTATCCTCGGTGACGACGCAAGACATATCGCGAGATCCTTAAGAATGGCGGTCGGCGACAGAATAACGGTGTCCGACGGCAAAGGGGCGGTTTATCTTTGCCGCCTCGACGTGATCCGCGACGAAAGATGCGAGTGCAGTATAATTGAAGGAGGCGCCGGCACGAGCGAGTCACCGGTCGATATAACCCTCTTTATGGCATTCCCCAAGGGGGATAAAATGGAAACGGTCATACAGAAATCGGTCGAGCTTGGCGTATCACGGATCGTCCCCTTTGAATCGGAAAGATGCGTAAAGATACCCAAGTCCGAGAAGCTTGACCGCGTGCTTGAAAGATACAACAGAATAGCAACCGAGGCGGCAAAGCAGTGTGGCAGAGCGTTGCTCCCCGCTGTTGAAGCGCCCACGACGGTATCGCGCCTCAAGGACAGAGTGAGCGAGTTTGACCTTCCGCTTTTCTGCTACGAGGGCGAGGGCACGGTATCGCTTAAGTCTGCGCTCGAAAAGGACGGGGTAAAGACCGTCTGTGCCGTTGTCGGCTGTGAGGGCGGCTTCTCCGATGGGGAGGCAAGAGAGCTTATCGAGGCGGGCTTTATCCCCGTAAACCTCGGCCCGAGAATATTAAGATGCGAGACCGCGCCGAGCTACGTTCTCTCGGCAATTTCCTATAAATTCGAGCTTTGAGCTCTCTTTTTGTGCTACTTTCACAAAAAAAATTGCTTTTTTTCGTGATTTTGACGAAAATTTTTAAAAAAACTATTGAAAATTATCAAAAAATAAGGTAGAATATAGTACAGTATTAACAAGACCCTTTGATAGCGCTACTCTTCCAAAGCAGCGCTATTTTATTCCGCGCGGCCATTTTTATCCCGATCGCTCCGCTTTTGCGATCTATCCTTATCACGCTTTGCCGTCACGGGTCGGACTCTAAAATTCACGAACAAGAGAGGATCTCAAATGTCAAACCGTCTTTTTCAGACAATAATCCAGCAGATGAAGGACGTCGTTGAGCGCACCGTTGGTGTCATCGACGAGAACGGTATAATCGTTGCCTGCTCCGAGCTTACCAGAATAGGTGAGTCGCGCCAGCGCATAAGAGAGGAGCTTTCCTACTCCACCGATACCGTTATCTACGAGGGAACGACCTATAAGTTCGTTAACGCTACCACCGGCGGCGACTGCATCGTGTTCGTAGAGGGTAACGATACTCATGCCGATAAGATGGCGCAGATGATCTCCATCTCGCTCTCGAGCATCAAGAATCTCTACGACGAAAGATACGATAAGGCTTCCTTTATTAAGAGCATTATCCTCGATAACATTCTTCCGAGCGATATTTACACCAAGTCGAACGAGCTCCACTTCACCAACGACGAGAGCCGCGCTGTGATCGTGCTTAAGTTCCACCCCACCGCGGCACAGGAGATCTCTCCCTACGAGCTTATTTACAACATCGTGTCCGAGAGAAGCCGCGACTACGTTATCAATATCGGTGAGCAGGACGTCGTTATCGTTCGCGAGGTAGATCACGGAACCGAGATCTGCGAGATCGAGAAGTACGCAAACGAGATACTTGCCACCGCGATGAGCCGTCAGCCCGTAAAGATACTTATCGGTGTATCCTCGATCGTTGAGAACCTTAAGGATCTCGCGAGAGCATATAAGGAGGCGCGCATCGCCCTTGAGGTAGGAAAGGTATTCGATATCGAGAAGCCCGTTATGTCCTACGAGAACCTTGGTATAGGCAGACTTGTATATCAGCTTCCCACCACCCTCTGCGAGATATTCCTCCAAGAGGTATTTAAGCGCGGAAACATCGAGTCGCTCGATACCGAAACGCTTATGACCGTGCAGAGCTTCTTTGAGAACAACCTTAACGTGAGCGAGACCTCAAGAAAGCTCTTCGTACATAGAAATACACTCGTATACAGACTTGATAAAATAAGAAAGATCACCGGCCTTGACATCAGAGAGTTTGAAAACGCAGTGACCTTTAAGGTTGCGCTTATGGTTAAGAAGTATCTTACCAACAAGCCCACCAAGTTTTAATTTAAGATTATACCCTGCGGCAAGCACCGCAGGGTATCACGCGTTTTAACCACAAATTTAAACAGGAGCAATTATGCCACAGGTTAAAAAAGTACACAAGAAAATCCTGCCGAAAATTCGGCAGGATTTTTGCGTTTAGTTAAATTAGTTAAGCTCTGCGAAGTACTTGATT
>JAFYRZ010000129.1 GCA_017546745.1 Clostridia bacterium | reverse complement strand
GCCCACTTTTCAAAGATTGCTTTGTACTCTTCGGTGTTCTTGGTTTCACAAGCGAACTGGAAAAGCCAAAAATCAGTACCGTTTTTAAAACATCTTGCATAGTAAAAATAGTCCTTGCCACTTACTTCTTTTTCATAAGTAAATTCTGCATATCCGTCCTTGGCAACTATTGTATCGCTATCAAGCTTATTCACTTCGCAAACAAGCTTTGCATAATCAGCAACGGTATAATCTGCTATTGTTGAACCGTCTTCCTTGAGAGCGGTAACAATTGTCTCCCGGGAAACGTAATAGGCGGTTTGAGAAACAATCTCCTGTTCAGAAAAGCCTGTGTTAAGAGTGATAGTCATTCCTGCCTTGCTAAAGCTCTTGTCTTTAGGTTCAAGCAAAGCGCAACCAGCAAGCGTCAAAAAGAGCGTGCATATTACAAGGCATAAAGCGATGACGGATAATTGTTTTTTCATATTAAAAAACTCCTTTTTTATTTATTGTATCACACCGATTACGCCTATGTCAAGTGCTATATGCTAAAAAACGGTGACAAGTGAAAAATGGCAAAGCATTGTATAATTGTACCCGGTGAATTTTACATTGATAAGGATTCATTCACAATTAATCAAGAGGACGACATTTTAGCAGAATACTGTATTGCCATTTTGCCGATAACTTTTCGTCTATATTTTTTCGTAACCTTTATTGACTTGTTACCGCTTTTTTGGTATAATAAATACGTTAAAATTTTAGCGTTTTGAAAGGGATATGATATGTATAAGTACGAGCTACATTCGCACACGTCCGAGTGTGATCTTGTTGCAAAGCTTAGCGGAGCCGAGCTTGTGCGCGAGTATAAGGCGGCGGGATATGACGGAATTGTTATTACCGACCATTATTTTGAGCTTTTCTTCGAGTGGTTTCAGGACGAGCTTGACGGAACGACGCACGAGGTGCAGATGGACCGCTATCTTAAGGGCTACCGCTCTGCAAAGGCGGAGGGCGACAAGCTCGGTTTTACAGTAATCGCGGGCACGGAGGTGCGCCTTAAGGACAGCATAAACGACTATCTCGTTTACGGACTTGACGAGGAGTTTTTCTACAAGGCACCGAGGCTTACCGACATTAAGTCGCTTGACGAGCTTTTGGCTATCTTCCCCGAGGAGGCTTGCGTTGTGCATGCGCATCCCTTCCGCAACGGAATGACGGTAAGAAATCCCCAGAACCTTTTCGGCATTGAGGCTTATAACGCAGGCACGGAGAAATTTAGAAACGAGCTTGCGCACACGTATGCGGAGCATTACGGTGTAAGAAAGACCTCCGGCTCTGACGTTCACGGTCTTAACAGACTCGCAAAGGGCGGAATTGAAACCGAGAGAAGAATTCTTAACAGCCGCGACCTTATCGAGGTATTAAGAAGCGGAGAATACCGCTTGATTGAAACCTATTAAACCGTTTTGGATAAAAATTGTGAGGTATGAAAAACATACCTCACTTTTTATTTTGAATTTTAAATTAGGAGCGCTTTCGCAACAAAGAAATAAAGCACAAGGGCGAGGGCATCTACTACCGTGGTGATAAAGGGAGATGCCATAACGGCAGGGTCGATATGAAGCTTTTTTGCCAGGATCGGTAGGATCGCGCCGATGAGCTTTGCAATAACGACGATGACCGCGAGGGCAACCGAAACGGTAAACGCGACGTGTACGGTGACGGCATCGTTCTGCATAAGCAGTCTATCGATAAGAAGTACCTTACCGAAGGAAACGATACCGAGGGCAACGCCCGCGAGAACACCGACTATAAATTCCTTAAACACTACGCCGAGGGTATCGCGGCCCTCTATCTCGCCAAGCGAAATACCGCGTATTATCGCAACCGAGGACTGTCCGCCCGAGTTTCCGCCCGTACCCATAAGCATGGGAACGAAGAGGATAAGAACGGCAGGGAGCGCCGCCTCAAATTTCGAGAGAATAGTGCTTGAAAAGGTAGCCGACACCATAAGGAGAAGAAGCCACGGAATTCTTGCAAGGAAGAGGCTGAAGGGCGAGGTCCTCGTATAGGGCTCGTCGGTCGGGGTGACCGCCGCCATCTTTGAGAAGTCCTCCTCGGACTCACTCTGGAGGACGTCGATAGCATCGTCTACCGTGACGATACCGACAAGACGAAGCTCGTTATCAACGACGGGGAGCGCCAGGAAGCCGTACTTATTAAATTTAAGGGCAACCTCCTCCTTATCGTCGGTCGTTTTGACCGAGATAACGCTCTCCTCCATAAGATCCGAAAGCTTGGTGTCAAGAGGCGAGATTAGAAGCTGCTTTGCCGTAACGATACCGAGAAGGTGAAGTGCTGCATCGGTTATATAACAGGTATAGATGGTTTCCTTATCTATCGCGACCTTTCGCAGGTGGGCAAGAGCCGCCTCTACCGTCATATCACCGACGAAGCGAACGTACTCGGTGGTCATGATCGTGCCGGCAGAGTCCTTGGGATAGCGCAGGATCTTATTTATCGTGCTTCTATCCTCCTTGGTGGAGGCGCGGAGTATTCTTTTAACGACGTTTGCCGGCATTTCCTCGATAATATCGACTGTATCGTCGATATAAAGCTCGGCAAGTATCTCGGAAAGCTCTCTGTCGGTAAAGGACGCGATAAGCTCCTCGGTAATCTCACCGTCCATCTCAACGAAGGTCTCCGCGGCAAGCTCCTTTGAGAGTAGCCTAAATAGCCTCGTATGATATTCGCGCGGCATATCGAGGAAAATTTCGGCAATATCCTGCGGCGCCATAGCCTCGGTAAGCTCTCTTATCCTTGAAAAATTCTTACCGTCGATAAGCGCAACGATCTCCTCTCCCTCGGGAACGGTGTATTCCTTCAGGTTATTTACAACAGCCTCGGAAATCTCCTCGGCTACGTCGTTTATCTTCCTTTCTTCCATTTTAAACCTCCCTTATTCTAAACAAAAAAGTCGCAAGCCTGCGCCTGCGACGAAAAGGGACGGTATGCTAAAGACGTACCGCTTTTGTGCAAACGCATTTTAAGTTAAAGTAAAGTATGTACTTCGACTGTTTGCATCCATAAATTCGGACGTCCTTTCTTCTTTATTATAAGTTTATTATATAACAAAACCCGAAAATTGTCAACCGTTTTTTGAAACTAAAATCGAGAGAATTTCCGTGTTTTCTCCCGCTCCCATAACTACGATATCGCCGTAGGTATAGGTATTTAAGATGCCGGAAATGCTCTGAACGTCCGAGTAAAAGGCTCTATCCCCTATTGCCTCTGCAAGCCTTTTTGAGGTTATATTTGGAACGGGCTCTTCCCTTGCGGCAAAGATATCCGTGAGGATAACAAAATCGGCAAGAGAGAGCGCGGATATGAAGTCTTGCCAAAGGTCTCTTGTTCGCGTATAGGTGTGTGGCGTAAAGATAACGGTAAGCGCACCGGAGCGCGCCCGAAGCGCGTTTATGACCGCGCGGATCTCTGTCGGGTGGTGGGCATAATCGTAATAGACCGCGCGGCCGCCATAGGCGCCAACAAGCTCGCACCGGCGCCTTACCCCCGCGAAGCTCTCTAGGGCTGTAGCGGCTTCTTTAGGGTCAACGCCGTACTCTGATACCGCGGCAATAGCCAAGGCAGCGTTCATAAGGTTAAATTCGCCCGCGAGCTTCAATTTAAATCTACCTAATAGCTTATTATTACGCGAGAGCGAATAAATTATACCGTCCTCTAAAAACGAGTAGGGAGAATAGGAAAAATCGGCAGAGGCAGACGTACCAACGGTTACTGCCTCGGTCTCTATCAGGGGTAAAAGCGCGCGGATATTCGGGTCGTCCACGTTCAGAATACAGCTTTTCTCGGCACGGTTTATGCACCTCAAAAACGAACCTTTATATTCCTCAAGCGTAGGAAAATAATCCGTATGGTCAAGCTCTATATTCGTTATAACGACGCTCGTGGGGTAAAAATCGAGGAATGAGTCGCGGTATTCGCACGCCTCGTAGACGAAATGCTCCTCCCCACCGTCGAGAAATGGAAGCTTACCGACGATAGGCGCACCACAGGCAACAGTGGGAGAGAGCCCCGCGGTCTTTAGGATATGCGCGAGCATCGCGCATACCGTGCTTTTGCCGTGCGTGCCGCTGATGCCTATTCTATTTTCGTACTGCTTCATTACGAGGCCCAAAAGCTCCGAGCGCGAATAGGTGCTTATGCCTAAATCACGCGCCATAGAGAGCTCGGGATTTTCTCGCCCTATTGCGTGGGAATATACGACGGCATCAATATCAGGGGTAATATTCTCCGCGCTGTGTCCTATGTAAATTTTGCACCCGCGCCCGCGAAGCTCCTCCGCAAGGTCGCTCTCACTCCTCTCGCTTCCGGAAACGACCGCCCCAGCCTTTAAGGCAAGACGGGCAAGCGAGTACATACCGACACCTCCGATGCCGATAAAGTGAAGGCGCGCATTTTTCGACCCGTTATTCAGATATTCAAAGATATTAAACATAATTTGATAACCCTTTCGCAAAGTTTATAAAATATTCATTAATTATAGAATTTAAATACACAAAAAGTTAATAAAAAGCTCGTCTTTATAATGAATATTCTTAACAAAGTTATTGTATACTATATATGCTATTCTGATCGAGCTAAAAGTTTACAACAAAGGAAGGAGATCCCAAATATGCAGCTTACCGATATCAAAATCAGAAAATTCTTTGACGAAGGTCCTATGAAAGCAATAGCCTCCGTAACCTTTGACGGCTGTCTTGCAGTACACGACGTTAAGGTAATTTACGCGCGCGAAAAATTCTTCATCGTTATGCCCTCAAGAAAGAACCCGGACGGAACGTACCGCGATATCGTCCATCCCATCAACTCGGATTTCAGAGAGCAGCTTGAGCGCGAGATAATCGATGCTTATCACGTGCAGCTCGTTGCGGCAAAGCACGATGAAACAGAAGAGATAGATACCGTAATAATCTAAACAAAAAAGAGATAACATAAAGGGCGACAAGTCACGGTTGTTATCTCTTTTCTTATTAAATTCATAGGCCGAGGCTTCTTTATCGAAAGCAAAAAACGCCAAAATTGTCAACAATAAGCAACATTTTTCATCTAAAAACACTAGTTAAACAAAAAAGGTAGGAACCTTATGATTCCTACCTTTTTTGTTTTAGATTATTCGGTGATTGCAAGCTCCTCAATGTTTGCCTCGGGAGCGGGCTCTGCAACAGGCTCTTCAGCCTCCTTCTTTGTGGCAGGCTTCTTAGCCTTTGCGCGCTCGTTC
>JAFYRZ010000128.1 GCA_017546745.1 Clostridia bacterium | reverse complement strand
CCCATCGCTCGTCTTTCCTTTGCGGAGTACTGCTTTTCCGCATCAAAGCTGAAGGCGCCCTTGATCTCCATTGTGCCCGAGTCTGCGATCTCGAGGAAGTTGAGACAACGTAAAAAGGTAGTCTTTCCGCCGCCCGATGAGCCGATAACAGCGATTACCTCGCCCTCCTCCATCTGAAAATCGATGCCCTTGAGGACCTCGGTCGAGCCGAAGCTCTTTCTTAAATCTTTAATTTCAAGATATGCCATACGTCACCTCACACCTTGTAGTAGGAAAGCTTCTTTTCGCACCAGCGGAATAAAAAAGTAAGCACTCCCACGAAGATAAGGAAGAATACAGCGATATAAAATAACGGCCAGATAAGTCCGCGCGAGAGATAGTCCATCTCGGTCACGAAGAAGATCTCCGCGATAGCGATAACTCTCGCAAGCGATGTGTCCTTAACGAGGGTTATTACCTCGTTTGACATGGGTGCCAGGATCCTCTTGACTACCTGCATGAAGATTACAACGAAGAATGTTTCCGAGCCCTTCATGCCAAGCACCTGCGCCGCCTCGTACTGCCCCTTGGGAATGCTCTCAATGCCGCCGCGGTATATCTCCGAGAAATAGCAGGCATAGTTGATTACGAAAGCGATAAGCGCCGCTAAAAATCTTCCGTCGTCACCCTTAAAAAGCGGTGCTTGGAAAAGAAGTCCCGGAACGTAGAATACCACGAAGAGCTGAAGCATAAGAGGCGTTCCTCTTATGATCCAAACGAAGGTTTTGCAAACCAAAGAGAGCGGCTTGAATTTCGACATAGAGCCGAAGGAAATGATCAAACCGAGCGGTAATGCAAACAAAAGTGTTAAAATAAAGAGCTTACACGATATTCCAAAGCCCTCGAGCAAGGAAAGCGTGATAGACCAAAAATTCATTACTGCTCCTTACCTATGTTGGCGATAAGGTCGTTCTGGAGGTTGTACTTTGCCGCGATCTCTGCAAGCTTGCCGTTCTCGGAAAGAGCCTCGATAGCCTCGTTAAGCTTTGCGGTAAAGTCGCTGCCCTTGCGGCAACCGATAGCGTAAACTTCGCTCTCGGGAGAGTAAGCGTCGTTGATGGAGAGATCGGCAAAATTGCCCTGACCTACCATGGAAACTGCCATCTGATAGTCTATAACTGCAAAATCAAGAGTGCCGGAGGCAACCTCGGTAAGAGCCGCCGCCTGGTTGTCAAAGGTGGTAACGGTGCCGTTTTCGCCTGCAAGCTCCTCTGCGACGCCCTCGCCGGAGGAACCGCCCTCTGCCGCGCCCTCGAGGCCTGCAAAGTCAGCAACCTCGGAAAGCTCCTCGAGCCTTGAGGTCTTGGTTACGATAACCTGCTTGTTTTCAAGGTATGCGTGAGTGAAATCTACGTACTCGGTACGGGAGATAGCTTTGCCGCCTTCAACAGCCTCCATGCCGTAGGTAAAGCCGTTCCAGATAACGTCGATAGCGCCGCTGTTAAGCTCAAGGTACTTGCTCGGCCACTTGATAACGGTGAACTTTACCTCAACGCCAAGATACTCGGCAACCGCCTCTGCAAACTCGGTGTCAAATCCGACGAGGTCGCCCTCCTCGGTAAAATAGTTCATAGGAGCGTAAACGGTGATGCCGCATACGAAATATCCGTCCTCCTCGATCTTCTCCCAGTCGCTCGAAGCGCCGCAGGAGGTGAGGCTCATAGCCGCGCCAAGGCAAAGCGCAAGAGCCAAAATAAGTGATACGATCTTTTTCATGATGTTAAATCCTTTCTTTATCGCTTTAATGTGCTAAAGCGTTTTGTTAACGTATCTATTATACTACCTTTTCTATGATTTGTAAAGGGGTTTTTTAAAAAAAGTAAAAAAAGAGGAGCAGAGCGCGAAAATAAACAATTCCTGCGCTCTGCTCTCTAAAGCTTTAATCTTCCTCGTCCTCTTCGTCGTCGACCTCGGATTCAAAATCCTCGTCCTCGTTGAAAAGTGCCTCTTTTCTTTTATCAACGTGGTAGGAGGCTCCCGCCTTGCTGACGAAGTCGTACTCCTCGTCGTTGATATCGTAAAGGCTGCCCGAAACGTGCACCGCCTTTGCCGCGCGGCAGATGACCTCTAAAAGCTCGTCTGCGTCGATCTCGTCGATCTCGATGCCGTAGTCGTCGTTAGACAGGGTGAGCCAGGTCTCCTCCTCGTCACCCGCGTCAAAATACGCGTCATCGTAGCTTATATATGAATCGTCAAAATCAAAGAACTCCTCAAGCCCGTCGGACTTCAGAAATTTTGCAATTTTCTTGATCTCGGCTTTTGCACCGGTAAAGGTGATTTCAAAATAGAATTCGTCGCAAAGTATCATAAATCCTCCTTCGACACTCTTAAGAGTGTCTTTTTTTAGAGTATATCACAGCATTCTTGTATTTGTCAATATCTTTTTATTGATTTTTCGGCATTTTTAGACGGAAAAATATTTTCTTGACAAGCAGAAAAAATTAATGTATAATAGTGTTAGAAATTTCCTTCATTATATTATAAAAGGAAAGGAGACACGGTAATGTGTAATCATGAGATCATAGAGCGCCCGGCACACAGGGTGAAAACGACCCTTGCGGTGGTGTTTCTTGTTTTTGCCACGATAACCTTCGTGCTTACCGCCATCCTTGGCGTAGCAAGCGCAGGCAGGATCTTCTTCGGCGGTGAGAGCAACACGCTTGAGGAGGGGCTTGAGCTGCTTGCGAT
>JAFYRZ010000127.1 GCA_017546745.1 Clostridia bacterium | reverse complement strand
TCTTATTTTTTCGAGGTATTCATACCCTTTCTGGTAAGGGAGATCCTGTGCTTTTTAACGTCAACGTCCTTGATTCTAACCTCGATGACGTCACCGGTCTTGAAGAGGTCGGAGGGGTGCTTAACGAATCTGTCGGACATCTCGGAGATGTGGAGAAGTCCGTCGTGGTGAACACCGATATCAACGAAGCAACCAAAGTCGGTAACGTTTCTTACCGTACCGTTAAGCTGCATATCCGGCTTAAGATCCTCTATCGCGAGAACCTCGGAGGAGAGGATAGGGGCGGGCGCATCGTCACGGATATCTCTGCCGGGCTTTTCAAGCTCGGAGATTATATCGTTAAGGGTGGGCTCACCGCAGCCGAACTCACGCGCAAGCTTGCCAATGCCGTACTTCTCTGCCTTAAATCTAAGGAGGGTGAGGTTATTGCTTCTAACGTCATCGGGGGTGAACTCAAACTTTTCAAGAAGCTTATTTGCGAACTCATATGACTCGGGGTGAACACCGGTCGCATCAAATACAACCGAGCCGCCGGGAATTCTTAAGAAGCCCGCGCACTGCTCGTATGCCTTTGCACCGATCTTGGGAACGTCGAGAATCTGCTCACGGGTGCGGAACTCACCGTACTTCTCGCGGAACTTAACTATGTTCTTTGCCGCGGTGATATTGATACCCGAAACGTAGGAAAGGAGCGAGTAGGACGCGGTGTTTATATCAACACCGACAGCGTTAACGCAGTCCTCAACAACTCCGCCGAGCGCCTCGTTAAGACGCGCCTCCTTCATATCGTGCTGATACTGACCGACACCGATAGCCTTAGGCTCGATTTTTACGAGCTCGGCAAGCGGGTCCTGAAGTCGTCTTGCGATAGAGATCGCAGATCTCTGCATAACGTCAAAGTCGGGGAACTCCTCTGTTGCAACCTTAGATGCGGAATATACCGACGCGCCCGACTCGGAAACGATGGTATACTTAACACCGCGACGGCAGGTAGGATCGGTAAGCACGTGCTTAGCGATAAACTCCTCGGACTCGCGCGATGCGGTACCGTTACCGATAGAGATAACGTCAACGTCGTATTTGTTAACGAGCTTAAGAACAAGCTCCTTGGATTTATCTATCTGGCTTCTGGGAGGCGTGGGGAAGATAACTCCGTAGTCAAGAACCTTACCGGTCTTATCAACGACCGCGAGCTTACAGCCGTGCGCATAGCCGGGGTCGTAGCCAAGCACGGTCTTGCCCTTAAGAGGCGAGCCGAGAAGAAGGTTACGAAGGTTCTCGGAGAATACCTTAAGCGCGCCCTCTGCCGCATCGTCAAAGAGGGTGGTTCTTATCTCACGCTCGATAGCGGGGAAAAGAAGTCTGCCGTATGCGTCGGCAAGGGTTGCCATAAGGTAAGGAAGTGCGGGTGACTGCTTATTGGTGATAACTCTCGATACGAGCTGCGCGATGCCGTCCTCCTCGGGGAGGGTCACGGAAACCTTAAGAAAATCCTCCTTCTCACCGCGGTTTATAGCAAGAACTCTATGGCCCTTAAGCTTCTTTATCGGCTCGGAGAACTCGTAGTAATTCTCGTAAACAGACTGCTCGTCCGTCGTGCCCTTGGTGGTAAGAGAGCCGTATGCGAGGGTGTACTCACGGAGCATTTTTCTGATCTCTGCGTCGTTGGAAACGTCCTCTGCGATAATGTCGGACGCACCCTGGAGCGCCGCCTTTGCATCGGCAACCTCCTTGCCCTCCTCGGTAGAAATAAACTGCTCGGCATATACGTCGATCGCTACGTCGTACGCGTCGCGCTGCTCGAGGATATAATTCGCAAGAGGCTCAAGACCCTTTGCTCGAGCGATAGACGCTCTCGTGGTTCTCTTGGGCTTAAAGGGACGGTAGATATCCTCTATTTCAACGAGGGTCTTTGCGTTATCAAGCGCAAAGGTGATCTCGGGGGTAAGCTTTTCCTGCGCCTCGATGAGCGCGCTTACCTCAAGGCGGCGCTCGTCAAGCTTGCGAAGATACTTAAGTCTGTCGTCAAGGTCACGAAGAGTTGAATCGTCAAGACCGCCGGTAACCTCTTTTCTGTATCGGGAGATAAAGGGGATGGTGTTACCCTCGTCGATCAAGGCAACCGTCTTTTCGACTGCGTCCTCGGTGAGTCCGAACTCTGTTGCTAATACTTTAATGATGTTCATTGGAATATATTCTCCTTAAATAATTAACGGATCAAATTTACTCTGCGGCGCTCTTTAAGAGGCTCGCCTCTTCCGCAGAAAGCTCGCGCCACTCGCCGCGCGAGAGGGTTCTGTCAAGCCCGATTCCCGCAAAGGAAACGCGCTCAAGGTAGGTGACCCTGTTATCGGTCGCGGCAACCATTCTTTTTATCTGGTGATATTTACCCTCGGTAAGCGTGATATAGCCGCCAAGGCGGTCGTCGTCACACACAAGAACAGCGCTCTTACACTCATAGCCATCAGCCAGAGTGATATTGTTTTTAAAGCGCTCCTCTGCCCCGTCTGCCATAGGCACGGCACACTCAAAGCGGTACACCTTTTCAACGTGGTGGCGCGGAGATAGCACCCTATGCGCAAGCGTGCCGTCGTTAGTAAGTATCATAAGACCGACGGTGTCACGGTCAAGCCTGCCGACCGGAAAAAGCTCCCTTCTCTGAAGCTCCTCGGAAAGAAGCGAGGTAACGACGGGAAGACGCGTATCCTCGGTTGCGCTGACGTAGCCCTCGGGCTTATTGAGCATGATATAAACGAAGCGGTTATAGGAAAGATCGCGCCCCATAAACGTAACGCGGTTTACCTCGGGGTCGATATGCTTCGAGGTATCCTTTACGGGCATGCCGTCTACAAGCAAAAGCCCGCGCTTTGCCGCGAGAGCCGCCTCCTTACGGGATGCTACGCCAAGCTCGGATATAAATTTATCTATTCTCACGTCACACCTCCGCTAAAGGATTTTGCGCTTTAATTATCCTATTTATTTTACCATAAATTCGGCGCTTTGTAAAGAGAAAAAGCGAATTTAAATTTTAATTTTCTATTAATTACGCGCGCGTGAGGGGGGTCTTGACAAGGGGATGCGGATTTGATAAAATAAAAGAAGAATTTTTGCCGAGAGGAAAGGCTGATTTTAATGAAGATAATTGCGAGGATATATACCGATTTTAAGGAGAAGTTCGGAATACCGAGACAGAGCGGACTTGCCGAGGGGCTTGTCGGCAGGATAGTTTTTGAGGAGGAGTATCGCCGCCCCGAGGCGCTTCGCGGGATAGACGGATATTCCCACCTTTGGCTTATCTGGAATTTTTCCGAGAGCGAGAGGGATACCTGGTCGCCCACGGTGCGCCCGCCGCGCCTTGGCGGAAACCGCCGCGTTGGCGTTTTTGCAACGAGATCCCCCTTTAGACCGAACCCGATAGGGCTCTCATCGGTAAGGCTTATCGGGGTCGAGCATACCGCCGATGAGGGCGACGTGCTTCTCGTTTCGGGCGCCGATCTTCTTGACGGAACGCCTATATACGATATAAAGCCGTATCTTGCTTTTACCGACTCTCACCCTGACGCTATCGGAGGCTTTGCAGACGGTGTTAGGGATTATAAATTGACGGTGGAATTCCCCGGTGAGCTTTCCGCGCTTATCGAAAAGGAGAAGCTTTCGGGTCTTGTAGCTCTTCTTGAAAACGATCCGCGCCCGTCCTACCAGGACGACCCCGATAGAATATACGGAATGCTTTTCTCTGACAGGGAGATAAAATTCCGCGTTGAGGGTGACACCCTAACTGTTACCGAGGTCATATAAGAAAAAAGAGAATTTTGGAGCGCGTCCAAAATTCTCTTTTTTATTTCATTTTGCTTTTCTGTTTTGTATTTTCGCCTTAAAATAGTTAAATATCGGATAGTAGACTAAGATAAAGAGGTAGAAAAGACCGACGACGATAAGGGGATAAAGCACCTTATTTCCGTTTACGAGATTGTAGAAGATAGAGTAAGGCGTTCCGTCGTGGCTGAAGAAGAACATATAGTTATAGTCGCAGATGACGCCCGCGATATATGCCATAACCGAAAACACACCGAGTATTGCCATATTGATAGGCATATTCTCCTTTTTCATGCTATACATACCGCTGATGATTATGTAAAGAGATGCAAAGCCAGCCATAACGTGGGTCAGTGAGGAGATAACGTTGTCGATGCAAACGGCAGGATACGTGCCGTAATTGTTGCCCGCAAAATACGTGCCGAGAAGCGCACCGAGCATACCGAAAACAACGATAAAGTCGAGCGCGGCAGCCTTTATACGTCCCTTTGTAAGCGAAGCAAAGGGGATCGCGATGGTCTGCAGACTGCAGAAAAAGAAAGGAAGATTCATACGGATATAAAGCGGATCCTCATTTCTTATCGAGCAGAATATCGTTTCAAATACCTCGATTGCGATAAGCGCAATACCGAGTATGAAAAGCACATTGTTTTTCTTCTTATCGTCAGCCCCTCTATGCTTTATACCTAAATATATAGCGCAGAAAAACATAATAGCAACGAAGAACGTAACGAAAGCTATATGATCAAACGAAAGAAAGCCTGCGGCAGGGCGCTGATAGCCTCCTATTCCAAAAAACTCCTTTATAATACTCATAGTATACCTCTAAAAATAATATTACGTTAGAATTATATCAAACTCTGTCGATTTTGTATATAGCTTTGTCTTATATTTAATATTATTTAAGAATTGTAAAAAGGCGATTCAAAAAAGAGCCGAGGCACTCCAAATGACAAAGTGCCTCGGTATTTTTCGTGTTTTCTTTAAAAGCCCTATTAATATTCTGCGTTTCCGACGGTTCTGGGGTAAGGAATAACGTCGCGGATGTTAGAAACACCGGTGAGGTACATTATGATACGCTCAAAGCCGAGGCCGTAGCCCGCGTGCTTGGTGCCGCCGTACTTACGGAGGTTAAGATACCACCAGTAGTCCTCCTCCTTGAGGTCAAGCTCTGCCATACGGGCGCGGAGAACGTCAAGTCTTTCCTCACGCTGAGAGCCGCCGATGATCTCGCCAACGCCGGGAACGAGAAGGTCCATTGCCGCAACAGTCTTGCCGTCGTCGTTCTGACGCATATAGAACGCCTTGATATCCTTGGGATAGTCGATAAGGAAGATAGGCTTCTTATAAACGACCTCGGTGAGGTAACGCTCGTGCTCGGTCTGAAGGTCAACGCCCCAGTATACGGGGAACTTAAAGTCGTGGCCCGACTTAAGAAGAATGTCGATAGCCTCGGTATAGGTAACCTTTGCGTAATCCGAATCGCGAAGAGCAACAAGGCGGTCGATAAGACCCTTGTCAACGAACTTGTTGAAGAAATCAAGCTCCTGCGCGCACTTATCAAGAACGTGGTTTATGATATACTTGATCATATCCCAAGCAAGCTGCATATTGTCGTTAAGATCTGCGAAAGCGATCTCGGGCTCTATCATCCAGAACTCTGCCGCGTGGCGCGCGGTGTTAGAGTTTTCAGCGCGGAAGGTAGGACCGAAGGTATAGATGTTACCGAACGCCATAGCGTAGGTCTCACCCTCAAGCTGACCCGAAACGGTAAGGTTTGCGCTCTTGCCGAAGAAGTCCTGCGAGAAATCTACGCTACCGTCCTCAAGTCTCGGAGGATTTTCTACGTCAAGGGTGGTAACGCGGAACATCTCGCCCGCGCCCTCACAGTCGGAGGCGGTGATAAGAGGGGTATGAACGTATACGAAGCCGCGCTGATTAAAGAAGGAATGGATAGCGTACGCAACCTCGGAGCGAACTCTGAATACCGCGGAGAAAAGATTCGTACGCGGACGAAGATATGCCTGCTCACGAAGGAACTCTACCGTGTGACGCTTGGGCTGAAGCGGATAGTCGGGAGTGCTTGTCCCCTCTACCGCGATCTCGGTCGCCTTAAGCTCAAAGGGCTGCTTTGCGCCGGGGGTAAGGGTAAGGATACCGGTAACGACGAGAGATGCGCCAACGTTCTGCGATGCGATCTCGTCGTAGTTAGCCACCTTTTCTCTCTCAAAAACCACCTGTATGCTCTTAAAGCAGGAGCCGTCATTAAGGTCGATAAAGCCGAAAGCCTTAGAGTCGCGCAGGTTTCTGTCCCAGCCGCCGACGGTTATGAGCTTATCGCCAAAAACCGCCTCGTTTTCGTATATTTCTCTTATCAGCTGTCTTTTCATTTCTAAATCCTTTCAAAAGGGTTCTCTTTGATAATTATATATTGTAGCACAAAATAGGGATATTTGCAATATTTTTGAAAATATTTCTTATAAATTTAGTTTTTGCCGTGTTTTTGGGGGTATCAGTAGCCCGCTATCGGAATATCCTCGTTATCCTTTCCCTTTTCGATCTCAAGGATAGTTACGTAGTAGCTCATCGTATCGTTTACCGTAACGAGCGCGCGGTCACCGACCCTTTTGCCCATAACGGCTTGTCCCAAGGGCGACTCCTTGCTGACGAAGCCGAGGAGCGCGTTTTGCCTTAAGGTGGTGACTATCTGTATGCGCTTTTTCGCACCGAGCTTTTCGTTAAGTATGGTCACGTAATCGAAGAGGCAGACCTCGCCCTCCGCTTCCTTGATATCAATAATTTTAGCGGTGCGTATCATGTTTTCAAGGTGGCGGATCCGCGAGTCGTTTCGTCTTTTAAGCCTTTTTGCCTCCTTATATTCGGCATTCTCGGAGAGGTCGCCGAACTCGCGCGTTCTCGAAACCTCTGCGCGAAGCTGTGGGGCAAGAACGGTCTGGCGGTAGGTTATCTCCTCCTCCATCTTTTTTATATCAACCTTAGTAAGCTCGTCGTACATAGCTTCTCCAATACGTAAAGTTTAGTTATCATTTATGCGGTATGTGTGCGCAAAACACGGTATCAGTCACCAAAAAGATGATCCCGAAGCTCACTCACCGACTTAAAATAAACGTCACAGTTTTTCTTCATAAACTCCTCGATCTCGAGAACGTCAAACGCCCAAAGAGCCGCACCGAAAACGCACCCTGCGGCGCGCGCCATATCGTAGCCGGGCTTCGAGTCGTCTACCACGATTATCTCGGAGGGGGAAAGCCCCGTTTTCTCCATAAGATCGAGCATAGTGCCCGCCGACGGCTTACGCATCTCTTTAGGTATCTCCCAGCCCCAGACGTAGTCGGGCATAGGCAGGTCGTTATGCGCATAGTCGCGCCTTATGTACTCGGAAAAAGAATGTGAGGAAACGGCAATAATGCCGCCGCGCGCGCGGAATTCCTTAATTACCTCTCTCATTCCGTCGTAGGCGGTGGGGATATGCCCCTTTACGTAATCCGACCAGTATTTTTCCTCGATCTTTAACTCCTCCTCGGAAAGTCCTACCTCGTCGCAAAGAAGAGATATGATACCTGGGTGGAAATTCTTCAAAAAGTAGTCCTCAAGGGTATATTCGGTCTTACACTCGGGGTGAAAGCGCTTAACGTATTCGACAAAGCAGGGGTAATGAATGGTAGCGGTGCTGTTTACAACGGTGTCGTCGTGATCAAGAACTAAGCATTTATATTTCATAACAAATCCTTATTTCAAATTCATAAATGCGACCCTCGGCGAGCTTATCGAGCCGTCTGTGCGTCTTACCGTTAAGGTCTTACCGCGCGTAAGCGTATCAAACTCTTCCTTTGAGCCACCGTACGAGATATCGGTGAGGCTATCGCATCCGCCAAATACCTCCTCGTCCTCCATATCCGAAAGCTCCTTAGGAAGGGCGATTCTCTTTAAAGAGGAGCAATCCGCAAAGGCGTCAAGCCCGAGAGAAAGCGTACCGACAGGGAGGATAAGGCTTTGCAGCGCGGAGCATCCTTTAAAGGCTCTTCTGCCGATTTTGACAAGCTTAGTTGGCAAATCGACCTCTTTTAAGGATCGGCAGCCCTCAAACGTGGACTCATCTATAAGCTGCATATTGTTAGAAAGCTTAACCGATTCAAGAGAAAAGCAGCTGAAGAATGCGGAGAACTCAACGAGAACGCAGGAGTCGGGGATAGTGACGTGGGTGAGGTTAAAGCAAAAGGAGAATGCCGACGCACCTATCATATAAATAGACTCCGAGAGCTTCACGCGGCTGAGCGATGCGCAGCCCTCAAACGCGCCCTCTCCGATGCGGCTGACGCTATCGGGAATAATGATCTCGGGAAGGCTCCGGCAGGCGGAAAACGCCTCGTCAAGGATTTCGGTCGTGCCAAACGGCATAACCACCCTTTTGAGATTTTTACAGCCCGCGAATGCGCAGGCGCTGATACGTCGAAGACTCTTCGGCAGGGTCACGCTTTCAATATATTCAAAATCGCGAAAAGCGTTCTCCGCGATCTCTTCGATCCCCTCGGGGATAACGATATCCTTGTTATCGGGGGTATCCTCAAAGCTGCCGCGAAAGACGGTCACCTCGGCAATTTTCACCGCCTTTTCGGGATCGTATTCAAAATCAAATTTCATTTTTTATCCTTTCGTCAATTCGACTTAGGGGGTGGGGCGAACGGATTTAGTCAGATTTTTATTCTCGCAGTCTAAAGCCGACAGCCCCATTTTGAAAATTATCAGTTAAGCTTCGCAAGTGCGGCGGTAAGCTGTGCTCTCGTTTCGAGATATTTTTCAAGCTTCTGTCTCTCGATATCTACGACAGCCTTGGGCGCTTTTGCGATAAAGCCCTCGTTGGAAAGCTTCTTTTCAAGTCTTTCGATCTCGCCGTCGTTCTTCTTCATCTCTGCGCTGAGGCGAGCCTTTTCCTTCTCAAAGTCGATAACCTCGGCAAGAGGAATATAAAGGCTGCCCGCCGCGGTCGCAACGGTAACTGCATCGTCCGACTCGTACTTATCGGTGATTATAACCTCGGATGCGCTTGCGAGCTTTTCAAGGATCTTGCTTGCGGATCTAAAGGTGTCCTCATACTTGGTAACAACGTAGAGCTTCGCCTTCTTCGAGGGGGGAACGTTCATCTCGGCACGGCGCGCACGGATCTGGGTAATACAGTCAACGATCCTCTCGACGTCGGTTTCCTCGGCAGTAAAGGTAAGCGCCTCGTTGTAGCTCGGGAACTCGGAGATCATAATAGACTCCGAGGTGTGAGGAAGCGCCTGATAGATCTCCTCGGTGATAAAGGGCATATAGGGGTGAAGAAGCTTCAAAATACCGGTAAGAACGTAAACGAGCACGCGCTTTGCGGTGATAGCGGCATCGCCGCCCTCGAATATACGGCTCTTTGCCATCTCGATATACCAGTCGCAGAAGATATCCCAGGTGAAGGTATAAATTTCCGCGAGGGCAACGCCAAGCTCGTAGTTATCGATATTGTCGTTAACGCTCTTGGCGAGTGCATTAAAGCGGGAGAGTATCCACTTGTCCTCAATAGCAAGCTCGTCTGCCTTGGGGAGAGTAAGGAGTGTGTCGTCCTCCTCGGTAAGGTTCATAAGAAGGAAGCGGGATGCGTTCCAGAGCTTATTTGCAAAGTTTCTCGCCGACTCAATCTTCTCGTCCGAGAATCTCATATCGTTACCGGGAGCGTTACCCGTAGCAAGAGCAAATCTAAGCGCGTCCGCACCGTACTGCTCGATTATCTTAAGAGGATCGATGCCGTTACCGAGCGACTTAGACATCTTTCTACCCTGCGCGTCTCTTACAAGACCGTGGATGAAGACCGTTTCAAAGGGTCTTTC
>JAFYRZ010000126.1 GCA_017546745.1 Clostridia bacterium | reverse complement strand
CGTTAAGCTTATCCTTACCCTTTTCGCAGGCGTGGTTCCAGTCGATAAGAGCCATATAGTTTGATATGGTATCTCCGATGCCCGCCTTTATAAGCTTGTCGGGGCTCTTCATAATAAGCTCGGTGTCAAGAAGGAGCATTGAGGGCATTGAGCAGCCAAGGCTCTTCGGCTTATTATCCTGACGCTTCAGAACCGCTATGGGAGATGCAATACCGTCGTTTGCCATCGTCGTCGGGATAGAGAGAAGCTTGCACTTTGATACGTACGCGGCGTATTTGCACACGTCAAGCACCTTGCCGCCGCCGAGAGCAACGATGCAGGATACGTCGGTCGCAATTACCCTCTCCGCAACGCTCATAGCGTAGGAGATTGTATTGTAATCAACGATTTCCTCCTTGATTTTTCCGACCGCCTCAATCTGCGGCTTTACTATGCTTCCGTAAAGTCCGTCTACTACCGGGTCTGATACGTAGAGTATCTTTCCTCTTATATGGTTTTCTTTAAGCGTGGCTTCTACGCGGTTAATATTTCCCGCTCCGATTTTGAGATATTTGTCAGTTAACATATTACACCTCTTTATATGTCAGTTTGCTCTCCCTTTGAATAAAGAGCCTTTATTTTTTCGATTATCGCGCGGTGCTTAACGGCAGCCGCGAGCACTATAATGCCTATAATAACGTAGCGGACCGCTGTGTTTACGTAAAGGGCGGTAGCGGCTACGGTAATCGCGGTTATAACGGCTGCGACTATAAAAAGCGCTCTGTCGTTATAAATTCTGTCCGCGCTTGCGCGCCTGTATCCTATATAGTGCATTACAATAAGGATTATATTTGATATAAGCGTCGTGTATGCCGCACCGATATAGCTGAATTTCGGTATAAGAATGAGGTTTAAGGCAATATTGGCAAGCGCCGATACGACGGTGGCAAGAGCGATGCCGAAGGATTTTTTGTGGTAAAACTCAACGTTACCGTAAATGTTGTAGAGAGCCGACAAAAACGAAACTGCGGCTATCGGGGGTACGATATAAACGCCCTTTGCATAATTTTCGGGGGCAAAGATTTTAAGAAGCTCGGGGGCGGCGAGCGTTATTGCGATACAAACCGCACCGTACATAAGCACGAGGGTTAAGGTAAGGCCGCGCAGCTTCTCGTATTTTTTCTCGTTCATCGCCTCAAAGGTTATGGCGATAAGCGAGACGTTTATAGCCGCCCACACTATCGTAGCGACCTTTCCTATCATAGCTACGACGGAATAGATGGCGGCGTCTGCATCGGACACAAGCCTTTCTATCATAATTGTATCCGCGCTTGCCATAACGTGCTGGGCAAGGTAGTGGGGCAGGAGCGGAAGCGCAAACAGAAGCGTTTGCTTCCACACGGTGAGATTTATATAATTTTTACCCTTGAAAATCAGGTAAAGATATATCGGAATATAGAAAAGGAGCATTACTATTTCCGCGCTCCAAAGGCGTATCTCGCTGATTTTGTCGGAGCTTTTAAAGAGAGCGACAAAGAGAATGGATATACCGAGAGAGCCGAGGGAAGAAAGGACTGTTATAAGAGCCGACGCCTTATATCTGTACTCATATTTTTCACGCGTTACCCAAAAGACGTTTGCAGGACTGAATATAAAATGGATAAGCATAAGCACAAGAAGGCTTGTCGGAAGCATAAAGTCCTCGCCGACAAAGTGCTTTATCACGAATATAACGCCAAACACGAGGAGCGTTATCACGTTACAAAGTCCGATTATCGAGGAGATATATTTACTTCTTGACTCCTTGTATTCATTCATACCTACGTTGAAAACGCCGGCGGACGTAAGGCCGAGAAGCGCTATGACGTCAATTATTGAAAGCCAGGAGTAATAAATTGAAACCAAGCCGTATCGCGACTGGTCTATAAGGTGCGTGAAGACGGGGGTGGTTATGAAATTAAGCCCCGTTATCAGCATGGACGAGAGCATAAACGCAAGCGACGATTTGGTCGGCGCGGGCAGATTATGCCACCTCATAAAAAGCTTTTTCATTTTGTATTACACCGTTCAAGAATAAACCTTGCCACACGCTCCGAGGAATTCTTATCGTCAACGTATCCAAGCTCAGAGAGCATTGCGTCGGTCTTAGTTTTATAGTCTTCGTTATTAAATTCGAGAATGTCGGAAATCATATCCCGAGCGCTTTTTGAAAGAGGAAACGGAAGGGACGCGGGGTCAAGGTAAAAGCCTCTTTCAGTGCTTTGGTAATAATCTATATCGGGGAAAAGAAGGAAGGTCGGTCTGCCCGTCAGCGCAAAATCGAACATACAGGAGCTTGCGTCGGTGATAAGCACGTCGGTCGCGGCAAGATACTCTGCCATATCGTCATGCAGATTTCCGTTTATGATTTTGCCGGGATATTTTTCGCTAAGAGCCGCAAAATCAACCATTTTCTCAACGTGGTAATGGAAGCGGCAAACAAAGACGAAGTCTGCGCCAAATCTCTCGGAGAGTGCCGAGAAAAGAGCGTCGAAATCTATATCGTTTACCTGATTAACTCCGCTTCTTAAAACGTTTTTGTTTTCGAGGTCCGCACTGTCTGTGCGGAAGGTCGGGGCGTAAAGCACAACCCTTTTGTCAAGGGGGAGCCCAAGCCTTGCCTTTACCGCACGGCGCTGCTCCTCGTCAGAGAAAAGGATATCGTTGCGCGGGCATCCTATAAGCCTCATATCCATAGCGTCAAAGGTAAGCCGCCTCATTATATCAAGGGTGAATTTATTGCCGAGCAGCATAACCGCATTCGGGGCTGTAAAGCCGACGGTGGTGTCGCCTATCTGGTCCCTGCCCATTCTTTTAAGAGGGGTGCCGTGCCATGTGGTGAAGCATATCTGCCTTTTTCTGTATGCCAACACTCCAAAGATTTTTGCGGCGATACGGGATAGGGGGCTATTGCTTTTACGGACGTACACCTTGCGCCAATAGACGTTATCCACAAGGGCGCGCGCTGTTCTTACGTATTTTCTCGCTTCCCTTGAATTTATGTCAACGCATTTTGCGTAATCCGGCACGAGCGACGCGTATCTTTCGCTGACAAGCCAAACGATTTCCGTATCCGGCGAGAGCTCGTGAATTTTCTCGGATATGTATTTCGGGCTGTCGGAATAATGACCGTCAAAGCTTGTAAATACTATTCTGTTTTTTCTGACGCCCGATGCCTTAGATACTAAAAAATCAAGAGCGTATCCGAATTTTGAAAACAGACCTCTTGCCATTCCCTAATCTCCTGTCAGGATTTCTTTTCCTTCTTTTTCTTGTTGTTTTTTGCTTTAAAATATCCGAACGTTTCGGACATTGCGCCCGAAAATCCGCGGTACTTCCACGCGGCAACAAAGCAGCTTACGTGAAGCGCCATAAATCTCGGTATCCTCGGGTGCTTTATTCTGAACTCCTTGGCGTACTTTTTCTCATCGGAGAGCCATGAGCCGCCAAAGTGATGTATTACGTAGGTGTTTTCGGTCAAAAAGACCTTGTGCGTTACTACGTCCTTCGGGCAGAAATAGTCGTGCGGCAAAAGAGTAAAGCCGCAAACGGTCTGCTCGGTATCGTTGAGAACAAGTCCGCCCTCAAGGCAGGTTTCGGTTATTCTCTGAACGTTCGTCATTATGTTGTAGGAGCCGTCCTCCATTATGAAGTGGTCGCCCTCGTAATCCTCAAGAAGTCTTTTGAAGAAGGGGTGGCCCTTTTCACTTGCCATAAGTCCCGTAGGCACGTCGCCTGAGGACTCAAAGCCTGAAACGGCACTGTATTTAAGTATATCGTCGATAGGTCTTACAACCTCAACGTCGGTGTCCATATAAACTCCGCCGTAATTTACGAGCGCATAAAGCCTTGCAACGTCCGAAACGAACGCCCATTTCTTAGCCTCGTACGCCTCTTTTACGTAATCGTTATAGTCCATCGGGAAATTAGTTTCATTCCACTCGACTATCTCGTAATCGGGGCAGTATTTTTTCCAGCTTTCGATACACGCAACCGCCATCTCGGGAAGCGGATTTCCGCCAAACCAGCAATAGTGTATCGTCTTCGGTATGCGGTTTTCGGTTTGCATACTGAATTCTCCTTTCGGATTATTTTTCTATAAGAGCGAGGAAGGTGTCCGCGATATGACGCCAGGTGTAGTTGTTCACTACCCTCTCGTAGCAGCGCGCGGTGGCCGCCTCTCTGTATTCCTTATCGTCCGCGACCTCCATTATCGCCTCGTAAAGAGCGTCGGTCGTGTTTTCGGGAAGAATTATACCGTAATCCTTGTCGGTGATAAGCTCCTTTGCTCCGCCGCCCGAGGTGGTGATAACATAGTTATCGCAAACAACGCCCTCGAGAATAACGGTCGGGAAGCCCTCGGTAGAAAGAGACGGAAGGCACAAAACGTTCGACGAGTTAAGAAGCGCTGCAACCTCGGGGGTAGGGATAACACCGACAAAGTGCGTGTTTTCACTCATTACACCCTCAAGCTGCTCACGAAGATATCCGCCGCCCGCGATAAGAAGGTGCACGTCGCGTCTTTTTTCATTTACCTTTTTCATCGCGTGAACGAGAAGATGAAGGCCCTTTTCAAGCGTAAGTCTGCCGACAAAGGCTATTACAAGGTCGTCCTT
>JAFYRZ010000125.1 GCA_017546745.1 Clostridia bacterium | reverse complement strand
TAATACCGCGATATCCTTGACCTCCTCGCCCTCGGCTGTGAGCTGTACCTCTTCTCGCGAGATGATGCCCTTGACCCTGCCGCAAAGGTCTACGTGCAGGTTAAATGCGTGGTCACACATTACAACCGGCGCTTCGAGTATCACCTGTCCGTCAAGCGCCCGCTCAAGTCCCTCCTTTGAGCTTATGTATTCGTAATTTTTTGCTGTTGCGATAAGAGAACCCTCGGGCTTATAGATATTCATTTTTATTACCGTCCTTTATTTGCTTTGTTTAAATTTATGACGGCAAAGCTCCGTATATTCCGAAAAAAAATTAAGCAGTCTGAATTTCACCCATATAGCTATATCCAGACTGCTAATTTTAGCCAAGACCGAAGCTGACCTGTATTGCATTATTAACGTGCGACATCGTTCCCTCGTCAAGATGTCCCATCTTTTCCTTAAGTCGCTTTTTATCTATGGTTCTTATCTGCTCGAGCAGGATTATACTGTCCTTTGCAAGCCCCGCGTCAACTCCGGGGACGTCTATATGCGTCGGGAGCCTTGTTTTCGTCATTTTTGACGTTATTGCTGCTGCTATAACGGTGGGGCTGTACTTGTTTCCAACGTCGTTTTGAACTATAAGCACAGGGCGAAGCCCACCTTGCTCACTTCCTATGACGGGACTTAGGTCTGCGTAGTAAATATCTCCTCTTTTTATGTTCATCTTGTGTTTTTACCACCTGTGGCTTTCCGCCGGCATTCTCCTTATCTTACTTGCACTAATATTTTGGCAAGAACTGTCTTGTTTTAATCATAGAAAATAACTAATTTTATTTCCCTTATCAGTTTATGAAAAGTAGTGGTAATTGATATAAAATCCCCTGCAAAGCGACCTTGCCGTAAGGTACAAAGCCGCCCCACAGGGGAGAGGATATTATTTAAAGTCTTACGCTCTATGCTCCGCATAGTCGTCCATATCAAGGAAAAGCATAGATACGGAGAATATACCAGCAAGGGCGATAATCGTATAAATAATTCTTGCGAGGACAGAAGCCGCGCCGCCGGTTATCCAAGCGACAAGATCGAAGGAGAAAAGTCCAACAAGACCCCAGTTGAGCGCGCCGACGATTATGAGGGCGAGCGCAATTTTGTTTATGACGTTCATCATATTTAACCTCTTTTTTCATTTTGTGCGTATATGCACCGATTTTATTTTTCCGTTATTTCAAATTTTTATTCCTTTATTCGGAAAGATCCGGTACGTCCTTGCCAAACGAGCTTTTCAGAATTTCAAGCGCGCGCTTTTCTATCCTTGAAACGTAGGAGCGAGAGATGCCGAGATAGGCCGCAACCTCCTTTTGCGTCATAGGGCGGTACCCCTTTAAGCCGTATCTTAAAATGACTATAAGCTTCTCCCTCTCGTCAAGCACCTCGTCTACAAGCTCGCGTAGTCTATCGGTATAGATCTTCATCTCTACGTTCTCGGCAATAGAATCCTCAACGCCGATGATATCGAGATATGTAAGAGGATTCCCGTCCTTGTCGATATCAATGGTTTCGTTTATTGATATCTCGTTCGCGGTCTTTTTTCGCCCTCTGAAGAACATCAGTATCTCGTTTTGAACGCATTTTGCACCGTAGGTTGCAAACTTTGTTCCGTATTTGTTGCTGAAGGTGTCAACCGCCTTTATAAGTCCTATGCTTCCGATGGATAAAAGCTCATCAGGATTTTCGTAGGATGCGTAATACTTGCGTATGATGTGAGAAACAAGTCTTAGATTGTGCTCGATAAGCTTGCTTCGCGCTTCCTTGTCGCCGCCTGCCATTTTTTCAAAAAGCTCTGCCTCAATCTCCTTTTTTAATGGCGGTGGGAAGGACTGCGGCTCATCAATCTTTAGCGCTAAGGAAATAAATTTTAAAAGAATAGAAAAAATACCCGACATATATTATACCCCTTTTTTGTGATATAAAAGTATATGTCGGATATTCGTTAAAATAAAACTATTTAACCTCGGATAGCTCTTTCATAACGCTGTTAGTATTGAGAATATATCCCTCACCGGGGACGTTTACTATAAGATTTCTGTCGATAACGTCACGGAATTTCTTATTGACCGAGGAAATGTGGTTTCTTAGTGCGGTAGAATCCGGGAAAACGAGCTTCGGAAATATGTATTTGATGATCGAACGTGCGCTCATAACGGCAGGATAGGTTGCCAAGAAAAATCTTACTACCTTTAATTCTGTTCTTGTAAGCTCGATTCTTTTTGAGTAATAATAGGCTGAGTTAAGCCCCGCCCTTGCACTTATAAAGCCGACCTCATATTCACCGATAGGCTGAAGACCGTGATCCTTCGCGTAGCCTAAAATGCCCTTGACGACCGTAGTTGAATAAACGTTATTTCTGAAAACGTCGGCAAACACCTCCGGCTCATCGAGCGGTACTTGTGAGATTGCAAAGACCGGTGTATTACCGATATATTTTCTTATACTTTTAACGTAAGCGGTGTAATCTCCGTAAGACATGGGATCGGAGAAGATAACTGCGTGGTATTTCGGTGTGAATTCATTAGCAACCTCGCCGGGAGTAACCGCGTGCGCAATAAAGCCCATATAAAACATAAGCTCGGTTATATAATTTGCGTTTTTCCTTGATTTATCAACGACTAAAATCATTTTCCTGTCCTGTTACCTCTCTATGATAAATATTCTATAACTTTTGCTTTACTTTGTCAAGAATTTTCTGTTTTATGTTGACTTTTCCGATTTAAATATTTATAATATAAATAAAAATATTTGGAGTTAAACGTGAAAAATGTACTTGTAACGGGCGGTAGCCGCGGTATCGGGCGCGCGATAGTTAAGGCGTTTTCCGAAAAGGGCTATAACGTCGCCTTTACCTATAAATCCTCTCACGAGGAGGCTCTTTCGCTCTCAAAGGAAACCGGAGCACTTTCCATAAATGCGGATAGCGCGTCCTCTGAGGCTGTGCTCTCAGCTGTCAAAAAGGCAGAGGATAGGATAGGTAAGATAGATATACTCATAAATAACGCTGCCGTGTCCTCGACAAATCTTTTTACAGATATTTCGCTTGATGAGTGGAACGAGGAGCTCAACGTTAATTTAACTGCGGCGTTTCTTTATACCAGGGAAGTATCTCGCGGTATGATTAGCCGCAAGTGGGGAAGGATTATAAACATTTCCTCTATGTGGGGCGTTGTCGGCGCATCCTGCGAGGTTTGCTATTCTACCGCAAAGGCGGCTCTTATCGGAATGACGAAGGCACTCGCAAAGGAGCTGGGCCCGTCGGGGATAACCGTTAATGCGATAGCGCCCGGTCTTATCGATACCGATATGAATAACCACCTTACAGAAGAGGATAAAAACGAGCTTATCGATATGACCCCCGTATCAAGAATCGGCACGCCGCGTGACGTTTCTGCGGCTACACTTTTCTTAGCGGGGGATGACGCGTCCTTCATAACCGGTGAGGTGCTTAACCTCAGCGGCGGATTCGTTATTTATTAACATATATTTTTGTAAAATCTATTGCATTTTTTTCGTAATTCTGTTATAATATTAAATATAATTCCGTGTGTCGGATGGAGTCATACCAGCCGGGGAGGTAGCGGCGCCTTGTACCTGAAATCCGCTATAGCAGGGGTTAATCCCTCTTCCGAGGATTGCGGCTGTGTAGTCTGCACTTACATTTCCTGTGTTGAAGAATGGGTCTTGCGCAACGTGAGGCTGTGAACCATGTCAGGTGGGGAACCAAGCAGCATTAAGCGGTTTATCGCGTGTGCCGCAGGGGTGCCTGTTCGGAGCAGGAGTGTTTGTTACCGTACGTAACCGTCCTTTCGACGTTGAGGTGTATGGCTCTTTCCGACCCACGGAATACTATGGTGCGTAATGCGGACAATTTATACCGTTACGCACCTTTTTTAAAGGGGTTTGGATATGTCGGATTATAAGGCTTTATACCGTAAATGGCGTCCGCAAACGTTTAACGACGTGTGTGGTCAGTCTGCTATTACAGATATCCTCAAGTATGAGGTAGAGAATAATAAGCTTTCGCACGCATATCTTTTCTGCGGCTCTCGCGGTACGGGTAAGACCACCTGCGCCAAGATACTTGCAAAGGCGGTAAACTGCGAAAATCCCAAAAACGGAAACCCCTGTAACGAGTGCTATGCGTGCCGCAGCATTGACAGCGGTATTTCTACCGACGTTATGGAGCTTGACGCGGCAAGCAACACCGGAGTTGATAACGTACGTAATATGAAGGACGAGATAGCCTTTACGCCCTCCGAGCTTAAATATAGAGTTTATATTATCGACGAGATACATATGATGTCGATATCCGCGTTTAACGCGCTTCTTAAAACTCTTGAGGAGCCGCCGAGCTACGTTATATTTATTCTCGCAACGACTGAGTTCCATAAGCTTCCTACGACCATCGTTTCCAGGTGTCAGCGCTTTGATTTCAAGAGAATTTCGAGCGATATCATAATAGATAGACTCCTTGAGGTTGCAAAAAGCGAAAATATCGATATTACAAGCGATGCCGCGCGAGTTATTGCAAGAATTTCAAGAGGCGGTATGCGTGATGCGATAAGCCTGCTTGAGCTTTGTGCCGGTGCGCATAAGACGATCGATGAGAAGCTCGTATTTGAAACTGTCGGAAGTGGAAACAGAGAGAACGCGTATAAGCTGATTAAAGCGATCGGTGCTGCCGATTACGATACGATTTATTCCATCATCGGAAATATAAGCGAGAGCAGCGGTGACATATCGGTGTTCTGGCAGGAGATCATAGAATCCTATCGCGACGTTATGATAGTAAAGGCAACAGAGTCCTCAAGGTCCTACCTCGACCTTACCGAGGTCGAATACGACATGCTTCGATCTATTGCTAAGGATTTCACTATGAATAAGCTCTATTACCATACCTCTATGCTTGAAAAGGCGCTCGAGGATATGCAAAGGGCTATTAATTCCAAGAGATCTATTGCGGAGATCGCGCTTACTCGTATGTGCGATCCTACGCTTTCCTCGTCAACCGAGGCGCTTGCTTTAAGGATAGAGGAGCTTGAGAAAACCGTTTCGATGCTTAAGCTTGGCGGTACTGCCCCCCTTAAAACGGCTGACGGAGAGGATGCCGTTACGGTTCTGCCAACGGTAAAGGAGAGCGTTGTAGCCGAGGAGGAGGCAAAGCCATCCTCTGTTGGTACAAAGCCGAGCGCATACGGCTCGTGGAGCTATGTTCTCGAAAAGCTCGGAGAGTTAAAAAAGTCGCTTTCTGTTCAGTTTATCGGGGCAAAGGCGTATTTTCTCGGAAACGGTGTATATAAGATCAGAATGAACCCGTTCTTTGCAACCAAGCTTTCCTCGAGCGAGGGCGATCTTGCTCTGCTTCGCGGAATTATTGCCGAGGTTGACGGAGTTAAGCCCGATAGCATTAAAATTCAGATCGAGCCCCTCGGTGCGAGTGGCACGTCTGATATTTACGACGAGCTTGACAGCATACTTAATAATTAAATTGCCGGTTTTGGCGGATTGGAGAAATATATGAAGGTAAGATTACCCCAGGGGGTCGGCGGAGGCCCCTCTAATATGCAGTCTATGATTAAGCAGGCGCAGAAGATGCAGGAGGATATGGCATCTATGCAGGCGGAGCTTGAATCGCGCGAATACGACGTTGCCGCAGGCGGCGGAGTTATTAACGTTAAGATAAATGGCAAAAAGGAGATTCTTTCGGTTAAGATCGATCCCGTCGTTGTTGATCCCGATGATATCGAGACCTTAGAGGATCTTATCACCGCCGCTGTTAACGAGGCAATTAAAAAGGTAGAATCCGACTCTGCATCAGAGATGCAGAAAATCACCGGCGGAATGAATATTCCGGGTCTTTTCTAAGCTATGGCAGAGTATATAGCGCCTATCAGCCGCCTTGTTGAGGAATTCAAAAGGCTTCCCGGCGTTGGAGGTAAGACTGCCGCAAGATATGCGTTTGCAACGCTTAATTTCACCGAGGAAGAGGCTGAAAGATTTGCAGACGCCATCCTTGGCGCAAAACGCGACGTTCACAAGTGCCCCGTTTGTTACGGCCTTTCGCCCATCGAGGGATGCTGTGATATATGCGCAAGTGAGGTTAGAGATCATTCGATCATTTGCGTCGTTGAGAATGCCAAGGATATCATGGTTATGGAAAAGGTCCGCGGCTACAAGGGCGTTTATCACGTGCTTGGCGGAGTTCTTTCGCCTATCGATAACGTCACTGCCGCTGATATAAACGTTTCCCCGCTTATAGAAAAGGCTAAGAGCGGTTCGGTCAAGGAGATCATTATCGCAACAAACCCCACCCCTCGCGGAGATACAACCGCAGCGTATATCGCAAGACTTCTTGAGGATACCGAAGTTGAGGTTTCACGCCTTGCATACGGAATTCCGGTCGGCGCGGATATCGAGTACGCCGATGAGGTAACTCTTTACCGTGCTATGGAAGGCAGACGAACCTATAATTAAGCATAGCTGAACTTATATTTAAGCCGCAGATTATCTGCTATCATTGCGATAAATTCGCTGTTAGTGGGTTTTCCGCGGCTATTTTGTATGGTATAACCAAAATAGGAGTTGAGTGTATCAACGTCACCCCTGTCACAAGCGACCTCTATCGCGTGTCTTATCGCTCTCTCAACGCGAGAGGTAGTAGTGCCGTACTTCTTTGCGACGGTGGGGTAGAGCACCTTCGTTACCGAGTTTATGATCTCGTTGTTGTTTATCGTCATAAGGATCGCGCATCTTAAATACTGGTAGCCCTTTATATGCGCGGGAACACCTATCTGGTGAATCACCTTTGTAACCTGCGATTCAAGGTCCTCGGGAATGCTCGACCCTCTGTAATCCTTATTTGAATTCTTGTTTCTTATACGCATAATAGACTCGATATGCGAAACGAGCGAGGGGACGCTAAAAGGCTTAAGAATACAAAGATCCGCACCTGCGTCGGACGCCTCCATAAGAACGCTTTGCTTGTTTATCGGGGACATAAGTATAAAGGTAGGGCTGCTTGTCTTATTTTCCTCGGACATACGTCTGATAAGACCGATACCGTCGATCTTAGTAAGCCAAAGGTCAACGAGAACGATATCGATATTTTCCTTTTGAATGATATCGCAGGCTGCCTCTCCGTCTGCCGCCTCTGTTATGTATCTTATCCCGTGCTTTGAGAGGCTTTCGGTAAGTTTACGCTATCCCAAAGGCTCTCCTTAGGGAGAGCTGTCGCATAGCGACTG
>JAFYRZ010000124.1 GCA_017546745.1 Clostridia bacterium | reverse complement strand
TGGGAAACCAGACGGGTAACGATACCGATCAGCATATCGTCGCTCTCCTCCAGGCCCAGATAACGCTGCAGAGCGTGCTTGTTCTCAATACGCTCCTTGGCGGTCTCCAGAGAGAAGTTGTGGAACATGGACTTATCGGTAGCGGGGTCATTGGTGGTCAGGTCGATACCGTTGATGATACCGGTCATTTTATAGCTTGCGCTCTTAATAACGTCAGCAAGACCAAACGCGAAATAATCGTACTGAAGCTCTCTTGCGTAGTTAGGGCTTACCGTGCTTACGAAGTCGGAGAGGGCAATAGCCCCCTTAGTAAGGTTGATGCAGCCGTTGTACTCAAGTGCGCCAAGATAACATGTATCAAGCGCAAATACGTCACCGAGGATATAGGGGTCATACTGTCCCTGATACTCGATATTATGAATGGTATAAAGAGTTTTTACACCGCTTAAGCGATAGTCGGAGGCGTACTTCGTTTTAAGATAGATAACGGTAAGCGCGGTATGCCAATCGTTTGCGTGTAAAACGTCGGGCACCATATCGCACTGAAGCATAAATTCAATAACGGCGGTAGAGAAAAATGCAAACCTCTCTGCGTCGTCATATTCACCGTAAAGCTTTGATCTGTCAAAATAGTAGTGATTTTCAACGAAATAGTAATCTACTCCGTCCTTTACAATCTTAAAAATAGTTGCTCCGGTAGAGCGCCAGGAGAGCTTAAAGGTGATATCCGCAACCTTTTCAAAATCGCGTCTGTATATCTCCTTAATCGTGTCGTAGCAAGGCATAACAACCGATATCTTGTCCTCAGGGCGCTCCTTTTTGAGCGCCGCGGGCAATGCGCCCGCAACGTCTCCAAGACCACCGCTTGCGGCAAAGGGCGCAGCCTCACCTGTAACAAACAGCAATTTCATAAATTAAACCTTTCTTCCCTTCTGAACGTAGAAGGGCATATTATCGTTACCCGAAAGAGTAACTCCCTCGGATACGAGAACGTCCTTATCGGTAACGATGCAATTAACCTTAGCACCCTCACAAACGCGAGTTCCGCGGAAGAGAACGCTGTTTTTAACGACAGCTCCCTTTTCAACTCGAACGCCACGGAAGAGGACGGAATTGATAACCTCACCCTCGATAACACACTCGTCTGCGATCATAGAGTTTTCAACCTTAGCAGACTTCTTGTATACTGCGGGTGCGGAGTTATGAACCTTAGTATAAACGGGTGCCTCCTTCTTGAAAAGGAGCGACTCGCGAGCCTTCTCATTCTTAGCGAGATCCATAGAGCATTTGTAGTAGTCAAGGAAGCTTGATACGGTGCCTACGTAGCCGGAATAAGGATAGGTTCTGTAATCGGAGCTCTTGAAGGTCCTCTGAAGCATCTGAGTAAGGCTATTGATATTATAAGCATCTGCCTCCTCGATTATTTTCTTAAGAAACTCCGTACGCATAACGAATATGTTAAGACAAAGCTCGGGATTTCTCTCGTTATAGGTATCCGACATAGCGATATCGGTAATTCTGCCGGCAACCGAGGAAAGCATAATTCTCGGATGCTTTGAGGAATAGCCGACGTCTACCTTATGCGTAACTACGGTGATATCCGCGTGGGTCATGCTATGCGTCTTAATAACGCTGTCAAGGTCGATATTGAGAACGAAATCCGAGTCCATCATAACGACGTAGTCTTCCTTAAACTCGTCGATATAGACCTTCATATTCTTAAGCGCCTCCATATGAGTGGAAAAAACCTTAGCGCTTGCGCTCGTTGCAGTTGCATAAGGGGAGATTATGTTAACTCCGCTATGACGTCTTGCAAGATCCCAGTCCTTACCGGAGCCGATATGCTCCTTAAGGGATCTGTAATTATAGTTTGCAACTATGTTAATATTGGATATGTTAGCATTAACCATGCTTGAAAGACAGAAGTCAACGAGTCTGTATCTGCAAGCGAAGGGGATTGCGGCAACCGTCCTATCGCTTGTAAGTCTGGAGAGCGTATTATCGTTAAGGCTCGAAAAAATTATACCCTGTGCACTGATAGCCATATGTTGATCCCCCTTTATTAGTTATCCGCGCGGGAAACTACTCTTCCCTTTGCGATGACCGAGATGTTACTCTTTTCTGCGTTCTCCTCGCCAACGACAGCGCCCTCTTCAATAAGTGCCTCGGAGTCGACGATGGAGGAATATACCCTCGCACCCTTCTTGACTACAACGTCACTCATAATGACAGAGTCCTTGACGATAGCGCCGGGCTCAATAACAACTCCGCCCGAAAGAATAGAATTCTCTACTCTGCCGTGAATGATAGAGCCCTCGGAGATAAGAGAATTGATAACGCAGGCATCCGTTCCGATAAACTGGGGCGGACGCGCAGAGTTTTTAGCAAAGATACGGAAGCTTCTATCGCTGATATTAAGCACGGGCTCGTCCCCGATAAGATCCATATTAGCCTCCCAAAGAGAGCTGATGGTTCCAACGTCCTTCCAATATCCGTCAAACTTATAGGAGAAGAGTCTTTCTCCGTTTCCGAGAAGATTGGGAATAATATTCTTACCGAAGTCGTTAGAGGAGGTAGGATTCGCCTCGTCTGCCTCGAGGTAATCGATAAGAACGTCGGTACTGAAGATGTAAATACCCATAGAAGCCTGATTGTTCTTAGGGTTTTTGGGCTTCTCCTCAAACTCGTAGATAGAGCCGTCGGGGTTGGTGTTACAAATACCGAATCTCGACGCCTCCTCGATCGGGACGGTGATAGTGGCAACGGTGCAGGCGGCACCGCTCGCCTTATGCTGGTCAAGCATCTTATTATAGTCCATACGGTAGATATGGTCACCGGAGAGAATAAGAACGTACTCCGGACTATACTGCTTTATAAAGTTGATATTCTGGTAAATCGCATTAGCCGTGCCCTTGTACCAGTCAGAGCCCTTGCTGCCCTGATAAGGCGGCAGGACGGTAAGACCTCCGCGCATTCTGTCGAGATCCCACGGTGCTCCGTTTCCGAGATACTCGTTAAGCTCGAGAGGCTGATACTGGGTAAGAACACCAACCGTATCAATTCCCGAGTTAATACAGTTTGAAAGCGGGAAATCGATGATTCTGTACTTTCCTCCAAAGGATACTGCGGGTTTTGCCGTTTGCTTGGTAAGGTCGTAGAGTCGGGAGCCTTGTCCCCCTGCGAGAAGCATAGCTATGCATTCTTTTTTGCAATA
>JAFYRZ010000123.1 GCA_017546745.1 Clostridia bacterium | reverse complement strand
TTCGAGATAGGTTTCATATTTTTGAAAAAAATTATATACTTTTATTGACTTGGCACACAAAATATTTTATAATTTATACAGTAAATTATAAGAGAGGATAATCAGCTTGAAAATTATAGTTTGTCTTGACGACGGCGGTGGCATGACCTTTAACAAAAGGCGCCAGAGCCGCGACCGCGTTTTACTTGCAGATATCAAGGCTATGACCGAGGGAAAAACGCTTTTTGCTTCCCCCTTTTCGGAAAAGCTTCTTTCAGAGCATGATATCGATATAAAAATAAAAAAAGACCCGCTTGATAGGGCAAAGCAAAATGATTTTTGCTTTATAGAGGATATTCCCGCGCGCCCCTATTTGTCCGAGATCAGCGAGATAATAATATACAAATGGAACAGGCGCTACCCTACCGACATGACCTTTGATATTTTACCTCTTTCCGACGGATTTACCCTTTCCTCCGTCGCGGAATTTGCGGGCAGCTCACACGAAAAGATTACCAAGGAGATATACACTAAATGAAAAGAATAGCACTTTCCTTATTTTCCCTTTTACTTACACTTTCACTTTTACTTACATCCTGTGATTTTCTTAACTTCGATACGGGCGATGACACCCCGATCGTTGACCTTTCCTCTATCCCCGAGTTTTCGGGCAAGGCATACGTTGAGATAAACGGCAACGAGCCTTATTTCACCGACGAGGAAAAGAAGACCACAAAATCCTTTGAGCAGTATGACGATCTCGACGCGCTTGGCAGATGCACGCTTACATACGCATGTGTAGGGCTTGATCTTATGCCCACAGAGGACCGCGGCAGCATCAGCAAGGTGAAGCCCACCGGCTGGCAGACGGTTACCTACGAGATCGTAGACGGAAAATATCTTTATAACAGATGCCACCTTATCGGACATCAGCTTACGGGTGAAAACGCAAATGAAAAGAACCTTATAACCGGTACGCGTTACCTTAATATCGAGGGAATGCTTCCCTTTGAGAACCTTGTTGCAGACTACGTAAAGGAAACCGAGAACCACGTTCTTTACAGAGTTACCCCCATATACGACGGTAACGACCTTGTCGCAAGGGGTGTTCTTATGGAGGGCTACTCGGTCGAGGACGAGGGCGAGGGCGTAACATTCTGCGTTTTCGCATATAACAGCCAGCCCGGTATCGTTATCAATTACAGAAACGGTCTTTCAAGGCTTGCAACGGCAGACGAGTGGAACGGCAACGAGCCGACCGATAATCCCGAGGATCTTTTAAGACTTCCCACAGCGTCCGACACCTTTAAGATCAATACAAATTCGAAGAAGATACACACCACAACGTGTAGCGGTGTTTCTCACATAACCGACACCTGCACGGGTGATATGATAGCCGCGCTTAAGGCAGAGGGCTATACTATGTGCGGCACTTGTGACCCTTTCTTGGTAGAGGTCTGGGATCAGATCGGTGCTGACGATGACGGCGGTGATAACAACGGCACGGGCGATAACGATGACGATACGGAAAACGAAGGCACAGATAGCACCGAGGAAATACTCTTCATCTTAAATACAAGCTCAAAGGTCATTCACACAGAGGCACACGGACAGACCGTTTCCGAGGGCAACAGGCTTGAGTACCGCGGAACCAAGGACTCGGTTCTTGAGGACAACCCCGAATACCATGCTTGCGGAACCTGCAAGCCGCTGGGCTGATATGCAAGAGCTTAAAAGAAGGGTTGACGATATCTCGGGCGAGGTAAGGATACTTGACTATCTTCGCTCAAATATGGGACTTTCACACACACTTATCAAAAGAGTAAAATACGGCGGTGTTTTCTTAAACGGCACAGAGGTCCATATGCGCGCCACGGTAAAATGTGGCGACGAGGTAACCGTTATACTTTCAAAGGGCGAAAAAAACGAGATCCGCCCCCTAAATATTCCGCTTGAAATACTCTATGAGGACGAAAGCATTCTTGCCGTATCAAAGCCGCCCGAGATGCCGACCCACCCATCGCGAGGCAATTCCCTGCCAACTCTTGCCGAGGCAGTACTGTCATACCTTGGCGAGGATGCTGTTTTCCGCGCGATAACAAGGCTTGACAGAGATACCTCGGGAATTGTTATTATAGCAAAGGATGCGTTTTCCGCATCACGTCTTTCCGCTGACCTTAAGGCAGGAAAATTCGAAAAGAAATATATCGCGATAACAGAGGGGATTCCAAAAGAAAGATCGGGCAGGATAGATGTGCCAATCAAGCGCGAGGCAGAGGACTCCATAAAAAGGATCGTTTCCGAGGACGGAAAGCCTGCCGTAACGCTTTACCAAGTAATCGGCGAGGTTGACGGCAACGCGATCTTGGAATTGAACCTTATCACGGGTAGAACGCATCAGATAAGAGTGCATCTATCCCACATAGGGCACCCGCTCGTAAACGACTTTTTATACGGCACACGCGGCAGCGGCACCTATATGCTCCACTGCACATCTCTTAAGCTTCCCCACCCGATAACCGGCGAAGAGCTTTTGATAACGAGCAAGCCACCGTTTTTAAAATAAGAAAAGCTCCTTAAGGAATTTTCCCTAAGGAGCTATGTTTTATTTTACCATATTTAAAAGCTCTGCTTCGTCAATTACCGGCACACCAAGCTCCTTTGCCTTTGTAAGCTTTGAGCCTGCCTCCTCGCCCGCAACGACGTAGGACGTTTTTTTGGAAACGCTGCCCGAAACCTTTCCGCCGTTTTTCTTAATTATCTCGGAAGCCTCGTCGCGCGTCATCGTGGGAAGCGTGCCCGTAAGCACAAAGGTAAGTCCCGCGAGGGTGGTAAGCGCCTCCTCCTTCGTTGCCTCGGTATTAAGACCGAGCTCTGTGAGCTTATCGCACAGCGCGCGCACCTCTTCGTTAGCGAAGAACTCAACGAGGGTAGATGCGGTTATCTCACCGATATCGGGGATAGAAAGAAAATCCTCAACCGTTGCGTCAAAGAGTGCCGAAAGCGAGCGCATCTTCTTCGCGATCTCCTCTGCCGCAACCTCGCCGACCTGCCTTACGCCAAGCGCGAAAAGAAGCCTTTCAAGACCGCGACCCTTTGACTCTTCTATTGCAGAAACGAGGTTTTCCGCGCTCTTCTTGCCCATTCGGTCAAGTCCCTCGATATCCTCGACTCTAAGGGTATATAGGTCGGTTATATCCTTGATCCTGCCGTTTGCGAGCAGGAGCTCAACCATCTGCGGACCAAGTCCATCTATATTCATAGCGCCCTTAGACGCAAAATGAACGATCTTACGCGCATTTTGTGCAGGACAACCGGCATAAACACAGCGCGTTGCCGCACCGTCACCGCACTCGTCACGAACGACTGTGTGACCGCAGGAGGGACAGGTCGAGGGCATATCGAAGGCTACCTCCTCTCCCGTCCTATGCTCGGGGAGTGATTTTATGATCTCGGGAATTATCTCTCCCGCCTTACGGATTACAACGCTGTCACCGATACGGATATCTCTGTCGCTTATATAATTCGCGTTGTGAAGAGTTGCGCGAGAAACGGTAGTCCCCGCAAGCCTTACGGGAGAAAGATTAGCAATAGGGGTAAGAACGCCGGTTCTGCCCACCTGGATATCGACGGAGAGAAGCTTTGTGACCTTCTCCTCCGGGGGATATTTGAATGCGACCGCCCATTTGGGAACGCCTGTACCCTCGCCAACCGTCACACGAGAGGCAAGGTCATTTACCTTTATAACCGCACCGTCCATATCAAAGGGAAGCTCGGGGCGCATATTGCCAAGCCTCTCTACGTGCGTGGCTATCTCATCAAATCCACGAGCAACTATTCTATTTTCAAGCACGGTAAAGCCAAGCTCTTTTAGCCTATCAAGCGTCTCGGAATGGCTTTGTGCAACTCTGCCGTCGGTATAAAGAGAGCCCTCCTGAAGATTGAATATAAATATCTCAAGGCGGCGGGATGCCGCGATTCTCGGGTCAAGCTGACGAAGCGAGCCTGCGGCAGCATTTCTCGGATTTGCAAAAAGCGGCTGCCCCTGTTCTTCTCTTATAGCGTTAAGCTCGTCAAAGACCGCTCTCGGCATATATACCTCGCCCCTGACGTTAAGATAGGGGATATTTTCCTTAAGCTTTAGGGGGATAGATTTTACGGTACGCAGGTTTTCCGTAACGTCCTCACCAACGAAGCCGTCGCCACGGGTCGCGCCCTGCACGAAAACACCGTCGCGGTAGATAAGAGATACCGAAAGACCGTCTATCTTCGGCTCGACCGAATACTCGGCATCGGCGGGTATGATCTCGCTCATTCTATCATAGAAAGCGCGAAGCTCGTCGTATGAGAAAACGTCGGTAAGGCTACCCATCTTGACGGTATGGGTAAATTTGTTAAATTTATCAAGCGCACGTCCGCCAACTCGCTTTGTAGGCGAGGTGATTGAATCAAGCTCGGGGAACTCCGCCTCAAGGTCGGAAAGCTCCCTAAACATAGCGTCGTACTCGTAGTCAGAGATCTCGGGCGCGTCGTTTTCGTAATAAAGGCGCGCGTTGTATTCTATTCTCTCGCGAAGATATGTTATCCTCTTTTCCGCTTCAAACTTATCCATAAAAAGCTCCAAATTCTTTAT
>JAFYRZ010000122.1 GCA_017546745.1 Clostridia bacterium | reverse complement strand
GACTCCTTAAAGAGGAGCGCAGGCTCAAGCCTTAAGCGTATTCTTGCTAAAATGACATCTAACCCCGTTAAGGGATTTCTTTTAGGACTTGCCGTTACCGCGGTAATACAGTCCTCGTCTGCTACGACGGTCATGGTCGTCGGCTTCGTTAACTCGGGCACGATGACTCTTCTTCAGTCGGTCGGCGTAATTATGGGTGCTAACGTGGGTACTGCGGTAACCGCTTGGCTTACGGGTCTTTCCGGCGTTGGCGGCGCGGGTGCCGAAAGCACTCTCGCTATCGTAAAATGGTTTAAGCCCGACTCCTGGATGCCTATTCTCGCGGTCATAGGCATCTGTCTTATTATGTTTGTTAAGCGCGGCAAAAAGCGCGATATCGGCGCGATATTCCTCGGATTTGCCGTTCTTATGGTCGGTATGAGCATGATGTCTGACGCGGTTGGCGGACTTAAGGACAGCGAGAGCTTTAAGAGCATACTTACTATGTTTGAGAATCCTATCCTCGGCGTTCTTGCAGGTCTTGTGCTTACCGCTATCGTGCAGTCCTCCTCCGCCTCGGTCGGTATTCTTCAGTCGCTTACCGTAACCGGTGCTATCACCTACGGTGCCGCGATCCCCATCGTTATGGGTCAGAACATCGGTACCTGCGTTACCGCGCTTATCTCGTCGGTGGGCGCTAACAAGAACGGTAGGCGCGCGGCTATGATACACCTTTACTTCAACATTATCGGCGTTGTAGTCGTTCTTTCTGCGTTCTATATCCTGAACGCGATATTCGCTTTCCCCTTCGTTGAGAGCGCGATAGATATGTGGGGCGTTGCGGGAACGCATACGGTCTTTAAGCTTATCTCGGTTGCGCTTATCGGACCCTTCTACCGTCAGCTTGAGAAGCTTGCGGTGCTTACTATCAGGGATAAAAAGGGTGAGGATGAGCCTACGAGCCTTCTTGACGAGCGTCTTCTCGATACCCCCGCAATCGCGGTTGGAAGAGCTACCGAGGTTACGGCTATTATGGCAGACATCTCTACGAGAGCGCTTCTCGGCTCGCTTAAGCTCTTCGAGCAGTATGATCCGCGCACGGCAGACGAGGTCCGCACGCTTGAGGATAAGGCGGATATACTTGAGGACGCGCTCGGAAGCTATCTCGTTAAGATATCCTCGACAAGCACGGATGAGGCGGATTCGCGTCAGATAACCAAGCTTCTTCATATGATAGGCGACTTCGAGCGTATCTCTGACCACGCGGTAAATATCGTAGAGTCGGCGGAGGAGATCGCGGAAAAGAAGATCGAGTTTTCAAAGGACGCAAACAGAGAGCTCTCGGTGCTTCGCTCGGCTATCTCGGATATACTTAAAACCACCTACGAGGCATACGCAAACAACGACATCGATCTCGCGTCGCGTGTCGAGCCTATCGAGCAGATCGTAGACGAGCTTCGCGATAAGATCAGGCTTAATCATGTAATGCGACTTCAGAAGAGCGAGTGTACGATAGAGCTCGGCTTCGTTCTCTCTGACCTTCTTACGAACTTTGAGCGTGTTTCCGATCATTGCTCTAACATCGCAAGCTGCATTATCGAAATCTCCGAGTATAACGCACTCGATATGCACAAATACCTTGCGGCAGTTAAGCAGGGAAGCGCGGTATTTGAGGAAAAGTGTCAGGAATACAGAGAAAAATATACTATTTAATAATGGGGGCGCTCCCCTTGGCTTGGCGCGATAAGCGCCAAGGCGGCATCACTTAAAGGAAAGGTTTTGGCTTATGGATTATAATGCTGTGGTAAGGCTGGTATACGACGCGCGCGCGATCGCACTTGACGATAATTTGCGCCGTGACGTAGGCGTAAAGGGTGAGGCGGATTTCGTGACCGCCGTTGACACCGGTATCAGCGCGTTCATTAAGGCGGGCTTAAGTAGCATCGCGCCCGGCGTTGCATTCGTTACAGAGGAGGAGGCGGAGCATATCTCGGTTGGAGAGCGCTTCGTTTTAGACCCGATAGACGGAACGACGAACCTTATGCGCGGATATAACGTAAGCTCGATATCGCTCGGCTATTACGCGGGTGGTGAGGTCCTGTTCGGCGTTGTTTTCGACCCGTTCAGGGATAAAATGTTCTTTGCCGTAAAGGGCAAGGGTGCGCACCTCTATGATACAAAGGTCGGTATAGACGGACTTATAGAGGTTGGCGTTGAGAATTATACCGCCGACCCACTTAAGGTTTCAAGCCTTCCCCACACAGAGGCTATCGTTGAGTTTGGCGCAGGCTCTACCAATAAGGCAGTTGCAGGCGAGAGCTTTGAGATAGCAAGAGAGGTCTTTGAGAATTGTATGGACCTCCGCCGCATCTGCTCGACCGCCCTCGCTATCACTTATATCGCGGCGGGCTGGATAGACGGATATTTTGAGCGCAGAATCAAGGTTTGGGACTACTGTGCCGCATCTCTCATACTCCGCGAGGCGGGCGGCGTTATCTCGCAGTGGAGCGGTGAGGCGCTTACCTTTACCGAACCCTGTACTATCGTTGCGGGAAACGTTGATACCCACGCATATCTTCTTTCGGTACTTAAAAACAGGTAAAGACTCTTTAATAAAGGACAATGAGAGGGACGTAAAAATGAAAAATAATAAATTTATTTTCGGTATGCACGGTCTTGTCTTCTCCGTGTATCTTATCCTTGACAGCATCATAAATCAGGATATTTATGCATGGCTTGAGGGGATTTTTAAGGTCACGTGGGCGATACAGGTGGTTGACCTCTTTATATCCGCGTTCCTTTACGTAACTATCTATAATATCGTATATTTTTGCCGCAAGTATATAATCCTTCACGTAAAAAAGGAGGTCATACCGCTTAGCGGACAGTGGTATCATCTACATATAAAGCTTGACGAGAACGGAAACCCGAGGGAAAACGGACTTCGCCCCGGAAAGACCAAGATCAAGCAGGACCTTTACGATCTGCGCTTCACGGGAAAGAACCACTCCTGCAAGCTGAACGATGACGGCACTATCACCTGGCGCGAGGACGAAAGAAAGGACACGAGCTGGAGCTCCTGGTCTGTTGACTGGGACGGTAAGGGCAGGCTCGTTACCTGCTTTAAAGCTAACACGCAGGTAAAGACCAACGAGGAATTTACCGACCGCTACGGTATCCATAAGCTTGAGATAACAAACGGCGGCAAGAGAATGAAGGGTAGCTTCGCGGACGAATATCCTTCCAAAAACAAGGGCGAGATATATTTCTTCCGTACCGAAAAGGAACTTTACGACTTTATTAAGGTTTTAGAGGAAAACAATTAAAAAACGGGGCACTGCGTTTTGCAGTGCCCCGAAGCTTTTTAGTTAAAGTTTT
>JAFYRZ010000121.1 GCA_017546745.1 Clostridia bacterium | reverse complement strand
TACCGAGGTTGGCATGCGCGTAATACTTCACTTCGTAGTTGCAGACGGTGAGTACGATATTATAAGATCGGAAAGACCGGAGGACAGATAAAAATAAAATGGGAGAAAAATATGCCTTATTTGGGAACAATAGTTGACTTTTCCGCTATTTTGATATGCGGAACTCTCGGTTATCTTGCGAGAAACATAATACCGAAAAGAATAACTAACGCTATCGTTTTGGCTATGAGCGTCTTTGCTATCTACATAGGCATCGAGGGTGCGCTTGAGCCTATACCTATGGCAAACGAGGGTGTATTCCTTGACGCGTCGCTTATGAAGATACTCGTTATGATCATATCTATGGCTCTCGGCACCTTCCTTGGCGAGCTTATAGATATTGAGAAATGGATAGAGCGCTTCGGACTTTTTATTGAGAGAAAGCTTACGAGAAATCCCGCACAGGAGGGCGGATTTGCCCGCGGCTTCGTTACCTGTACGCTTCTTTTCTGCGTTGGCGCTATGGCTGTAAACGGCGCAATACAGGATGCGGCGGGTGATCCCGATCTTCTTTTCGCAAAGGCGATGATAGACGGAATTATGTGCTTCGTTCTTACAACGACGCTTGGTATCGGCTGTATCTTTTCCGCCTTTCCGATACTCGTTTATCAGGGGCTTCTTACCCTCTTTGCAACCTTTATATTCGCAAATCTCCCTGCCGAAATGCTCGGCTATATGTCGGCTACCGGCTCGCTTATAATCTTCTTTATCGGTACTAATCAGCTTGGAGTTACCAAGCTCAGGACCGCAAATATGGTTCCCGCAATCTTTATGCCCCTTGCGATAGCACCGCTTCTTAATCTTATCGCATAATTTCGGAGGACTTATGAAGGAAATTCGTAACGCAACGCTCGTAGGTGAGCGCGCGCTTTACAACTCTATCGACCTTTCGGTCGTGGATTCGGTCTTTGAGGACGGAGAATCTCCGCTTAAGGAGTGCGCGAATATCCTTGTGGATAATTGCACGTTTAAGTGGAAATATCCCATTTGGTATTCCTCGGTCATCAGGGTTACGGACAGCACTCTTGACGAGGGCGCGCGTGCCGGTATCTGGTATACGAGAGATATCGAGATCAGAAATACCGTGATAAAGGCGCCTAAGGCGCTTCGCAGATGCGAGAGAGTAAGCCTTCGGGGTGTGACCTTTACGGATGCAAAGGAGACCCTTTGGCACTGTAACCGCGTCGAGCTTTCGGGAGTTCGCGTTTGTGGCGATTATTTCGGTATGAGCTGCGAGAATATAAGGGCGACCGACCTCGTGATTGAGGGAGGCTATGCCTTTGACGGCGCAAGAAACGTCGAAATAAGGGGCGCGAGGATAATCTCGCGTGACGTTTTCTGGAACTGTGAGAACGTGACCGTATACGACTCGGTCATTATCGGTGAATATATCGGCTGGAACTCAAAGAACGTCACCCTTATAAACTGTACGGTCGAATCCAACCAGGGCTTTTGCTATATGAATAATCTTACGCTTAAGAATTGTACGCTTAACAAGACCGACCTTGCGTTTGAGTATTCTACCGTTAACGTTGACGTCGTTGGTAAAATAGACAGCGTCAAGAACCCGATATCGGGCAAAATAAGTGCCGACGAGATAGGTGAGATAATTCTTGACGAGGCTCTCGTTGATAAGAGCAAAACCGAGATAATACTCAAGAAATGACAACCAAACTTTGCAAAAGGCGAGGATAGGCTATGAAATACGATTTTGATAAGCTTACCGACAGGGTAGGAAGCGGCTCTTTAAAGTGGGACGTTTCCGAGGGAGAGCTTCCTATGTGGGTCGCGGATATGGATTTCGAAGCGCCCCCTGCCGTGCGCCGCGCGATAGAGCGCCGGGCATCGCTCGGTATATACGGCTACGCTACATTGTCGGATGACTTCTTTTCTGCCGTTCGCGACTTCAGGCTCCGCAGGCACGGCATAGAGGAGGATATCTCGTCTATGGTCTATTCTAACGGCATAGTTGCGGCTATCTCCTCTATGGTGCGCCGCTTGACCGAGCCTAACGAGAACGTCCTTTTTCTTACCCCCTCGTTTAACCTTTTCTTTAACTCGACCGTTAATAACGGCAGAAAGCCCTTGACGAGCGATCTCGTTCTTCGTGACGGAGAGTATTTTATCGACTTTGACGATCTTGAGGAGAAGCTTTCCGACCCACAGACCTCGCTTATGATCTTTTGTAATCCCCATAACCCGGTCGGCAGGATATGGACGCGCGAGGAGCTTTCCCGCGTCGGTGCGCTTGCGCGTAAGCACGGCGTTACCGTGATCTCGGACGAGATACACTGCGACCTTACCGACCCTCGTGCCGAGCGCAGATTTATCCCGTTTGCGGCGGCTGACGAGGACTGCCGTAGGAGCGTTATCACCTGTGTTGCCGCGTCAAAGAGCTTTAACCTTGCGGGGCTTCAGTCTGCGTGTCTTATCATAAACGACCCGCACCTGCGCCATAAGGTTTGGCGCGGAATAAACACCGACGAGGTCGGTGAGCCGAATATATTTGCCGTGTCTGCAAATATCGCCGCCTTTACCGAGTGCGACGAGTGGCTTGACGAGCTTCGCGAATACCTCTTCGAAAACAGAAGGGTAGCGGAGGAGTTTATAAAGGAGCGCTTGCCGAGGCTTAACGCAATTCACGGCGAGGCGACCTATCTTATGTGGATAGACGTTAGCGCTTATACCGATGACTCGACCTCTTTTACCGAGAAAATTCGTGCCCTGACCGGTCTTTATCTTTCCGAGGGCAGAGAATACGGCGAGTGCGGCAGGTATTTCGTAAGAATGAATCTTGCCACGCAAAGGGCGCGGCTTCTCGACGGGCTTTCCCGCCTTGAGAGAGCTATCCGCGAGATGGAGGAGGGCTGAATTCCCCTTTTCGACGCGCGATATATATAATTAAGGTAAGAAAATCGCTTGCCTTATGTGCCGTAGGCAGTGCTCTCGACCTCGTTCGACGGCTCTTGATAAGGCAGTTGAAAATACGATAAATTACGGGTGGCTTTGCAGTACTGCAGAGCCGCCCTTTTCTTCTGCCGAAAATTTTTTTAGATTTTTTTACCGTTTTCTCTTGACATTTGATTTTTTTATGCTATAATATTATAATGCATTATAATCGCAATTTCTTTAGGGGGGCTTTTGCCCTTTTTCGGGGTAGGGGTTGGTACATATGCACAAAATTAGGTATCTAAAATTGTGCATCTTGCACAAATTCCAAGTTTTTCCGAGGAATGCGATAAAAAAGGGAGAGCGTCAGCGGCTCTTCTTTATCAGACTTGTAAATTTTCAGGAATGGAGTGATTCTATTTATGAGACTTAAGCCCCAAAAGCTTGGCACAAACGTGAGAATGAGCTTCTCGCAGATCGAATCGGCTATCGAAATGCCAAATCTTATTGAGGTGCAGAAGGACTCTTACGAGTGGTTCCTCAGAGAGGGACTCAACGAGGTTCTTCGCGACGTATCCCCGATAGTCGATTATACCGGTAATCTTTCTATCGAGTTTACGGACTACACCATCGATCCTAACCCCAGATATTCCGTTGAGGAGTGTAAGGACAGGACCGTAACCTACGACGCGCATATGAAGGTCGGCGTGCGTCTTATCAACAGAGCGACCGGAGAGATCAAGACCTCTCAGGTATTCCTTGGCGACTTCCCGCTTATGACCGATAACGGTACCTTCGTTATCAACGGTGCAGAGCGTGTTATCGTTTCCCAGCTCGTTCGTTCGCCCGGTATGTACTACAAGGACGACGTTGATAAGCAGGGTAAGCACAACTTCTCCGCGCAGATCATCCCTTACAGAGGAGCATGGCTCGAGTATGAAACCGACTCCTCGGGTATCTTCTACGTAAGGATCGATAAGAATCGTAAAATTCCCACGACCGTACTTATCCGTGCGCTTTGCGCTCCCGGTGAGGATAATGACGAATATATTTCCGCTATGTTCGGCGATGAGGAGATGCTTATCGCTACCATGGCAAAGGACGAGTGTAACGCTCTCGCGCTTGAGAACGGCACCTCCTTCCGCGAGGAGGCTCTTAAGGAGATCTATAAGAAGCTCCGTCCCGGTGAGCCCCCTCACGTAGACAGCGCACAGCAGCTTCTTGACCTTATGTTCTTCGATGCAAGAAGATATAACCTTGACGCTGTTGGTAGATATAAGTTTGACCGCAAGGTTTCTCTTGCTAACAGAATTCTCGGTACTACCGTTGCAGAGACGGTCGTTAACCCCGTTACCGGTGAGATCGTTGCCGAGGCAGGCGAGAAGATCACCCTCGAGCTTGCTAACGCTATTGAGGACAGCCTTGTAAACGAGGTATACGTTAAGACCGAGACCGAGCGTACCGTTAAGGTATTCTCGAACGGCACCGTTCGCCCCGAGCTCGTTCTCGGATACGACCTTTCCGACTGTGGCGTAAAGGTTGGCGAGAAGGTAAGATACTCCGTTCTTAAGGAGATCGTTGCAGCTGCAGACGCAGAGGGCGTAAGCGGCGACGCGCGCACCCTCTTCATCAAGGAGGAGGCAAAGAAGAGATACTACGAGCTTTGCCCCAGACACATCACCAAGGAGGATATCTTCGCCTCCATCAACTATCTTCTTAACCTTACTCACGGCATCGGCTCTACGGACGACATCGACCATCTCGGTAACAGACGTCTTCGCTGCGTTGGTGAGCTTCTTCAGAACCAGCTCAGAATCGGTATGTCGAGAATGGATAAGAACATCAAGGAGAGAATGTCGGTTCACGATAACGACGATCTTCGTCCCGAGGCGCTTATCAATACCCGCCCGGTTGCGACCGCTATCCGCGAGTTCTTCGGCTCCTCTCCCCTCTCCCAGTTCATGGACCAGAACAACCCCCTTGCGGAGCTTACTCATAAGCGCCGTCTTTCCGCGCTTGGTCCCGGCGGTCTTTCCCGTGACCGCGCATCCTTCGACGTTCGTGATGTTCACTATACTCACTATGGTAGAATCTGTCCCGTAGAAACGCCCGAGGGTCC
>JAFYRZ010000120.1 GCA_017546745.1 Clostridia bacterium | reverse complement strand
GAATGTCGAGGGACGCACCGTTGCCGACTACGCCGTACACGTCGTATTTTTCTATAAGCTTTTCTACGTTATCCTTATTTTCGTCTATTACCGTGATGGTATGGTCCTCGCCCGAAAGGCTTTTAAGAACGGTTTTACCTATCGTTCCAAGACCTATGATTACTATTGTCATACACGATACCTCCGAATTTCAATGTCTTTTTTATTAAAGCTCCGTTTCCGAACCTATGGGGTTAATTATACTGTATCCTACGTTGACAAGGTGGTCCGCAACACGCTCAAGTCCCGATACGGTTGAGGAATAATAGGGGCTTACCTCCATTGAGCAGTTGCCCTCTGCAAGACGGGCAAAATGGCTTCTGGTAAGGTTCTTTTTCATTTCGTCAACCTCATTTTCAAGCTTGAGCAGGTCGGGAAGACGCTTTTCGTTATGGTTTTCAAAGGCGTCCTTCGAAATTTCAAACATTGCGATGATCTTTTCGCGCATTGCCTTGATATCATCCTTTGCCTTTTCGGAGAACACGAGAGATTTTCCGAGCATTTCCTCGCCTATTTCATAGAAGTTTTCAGCGTGGTCGCCTATACGCTCAAGGTCGTTAAGCACGTGGAAATACGAGCCGATAACGCGCTCGCTGCGCTCTTCAACGCTAGGGGAGAGCTTAATAAGGAATTTGGTAAGCGCGCCGTTTGTAAAGTCTATTACAGCCTCGTTTTCCGCGATAATATCCTTGTCTTTGTTGGTGCTGCTTTCAAGTGCTTCAAAGGAGCGGATTATGTTATCCTCAACAAGACCGAGCATATAATCCATTTCCTTTTTCACCTGCATAAGAGCGACGTGGGGAGCTGCAAGAAGACGGTCGTCGACGTATTTGAGAGTATGGGTGGTAACGCTTTCCTTCTTATCCTTAATAACCAAGGTGGAATATTTCACAAGGAGTGAAACGAAGGGAAGAAGAATAAGCGTTGTCGTAACGTTGAATATTACGTGGAAGAGGGATACGCGCATCTGGAGTGCCATTGTGTCCGTTCCGGGAACAACAGAAGTAAGAAGCGCTACGGTAGGCTCGCGGAATATCCATATAAGAGCCGTAAACAAAACCGTTCCTATAACGTTAAAGGTAAAGTGAATAAGCGCTACTCTCTTAGAGTTCGCATTAGCACCGAAGGAAGCAAGAAGCGCGGTTACACACGTACCGATATTCGCGCCAAGCACGATAAAGAGCGCAAGGTCAAGCGGCATAACACCCGTACCGACCATGGTAATAACTACACCCGTTGCGGCAGAGGAGCTCTGCATAAGGGCGGTGAATATTGCACCGACGAGGATAAGAAGCAGGGGGAATTTTATAACCGAAAAGACGCCCGAGAACATATCCTTTACAGCCTGGCTGCCAAACGCCTCCTTGCTGCTCATTACCTCAAGTCCGACGAAGATAAGACCAAGACCGGAGAAAAGACTTCCGGCAATCTTAACCTTTTCATTCTTCGAAAAGCCCATCATAACTCCCGCAAAAGCGAGAAGATACATAAGCATATTGAAATAATCGTTTTTAAGCGCCACAAGCACACCTGTAATCGTAGTACCTATATTGGCGCCCATTATGATAGGCGTTGCCTGCATAAGCGTCATAACACCGGCGTTTACAAGACCGATTACCATAACCGACGTTGCGGACGAGCTCTGGATAATAGCCGTTACACCCGCGCCTATTCCGACGCCGGAAAAACGGTTGTTACTGATTTTCCCAAGCATTCTTTTCATTCCGCTTCCCGCACTTTTCTCGAGCGCGGCGCTCATAAAGTTCATACCGACGATAAACACGCCGACACCCGCAAGAAGCCAAATCAAGCTCTGAATAATTTCCATTTTTTTCTCCTGAATTTACAAAAAAATATATGTGCCGAGGATAACCCCATTATATCATTATCTTGGTCATTATAGCACAAATTACAAATAATTTCAAGTATTTTTATATTTTTATTAAAAAGGCGCGGTAAAGTTTTAAAATTATTGACAGTGATAACCTTTTATGCTATAATGTAATTTAATATTTCTTTTAAGAGGTCTTTAAATGAAAATCGTTATCAAAATAGGCACTTCAACGCTCACCTATCAAAACGGCTGCGTTAACATAAGAAGAATAGAGGCACTCTGCAAAACTGTAAGCGACCTTATGAATGCGGGAAATCAGGTTATTCTCGTTTCCTCGGGCGCTATCGGTATGGGTGTCGGAAAATTGAACCTCAAGGCTAGACCGTCGGATATTGCAGGCAAGCAGGCGGCAGCGGCAGTAGGTCAATGTGAGCTTATGTACATATACGACAAGGAATTCGGTGCACACAACCGCACCGTTGCTCAGATACTTCTCACCGCCCCCGACCTTAAAAACGAGGACAGGCACAAGAAGTTTGAGGCGACGATGACGCGCCTTATCGAATTCGGCGTTTTGCCTATCGTAAACGAAAACGACACCGTTGCGACGGAGGAAATTGAGTTTGGCGATAACGATACCCTCGCGGCGCTCGTTGCAGAGGGCGTCGGTGCAGACCTTCTTATACTCCTCTCCGATATTGACGGGCTTTATTCCGGAGACCCGCATAAGGACGCTACGGCAACCCTTATCCCCGAGGTAACGGAGATAACTCCCGAAATCGAGGCGCTCGGCGGCTCTGCCGGCACGTCCCTCGGCACGGGTGGAATGATGACGAAAATCAGAGCGGCAAAAATCGCCACCGAGGCAGGCTGCGATATGATAATAGCAAACGGCGCATACCCCGAGCTTCTCTATAAAATAGCAGACGGCGAGGCGGTAGGCACAAGATTTTACGCTAAGAAAGTGTAAGAAAAAATGACTTCCACACAGAATATACTCAAAGCCGCAAAGGATACGGTAAGGCTTCTTCGCGGTGTAACGGATGAAAGGATAAACGAGGCGCTTATGCTTATGGCAGACGCTCTCGTTAAAAATACCGATAAAATACTTTCGGAAAACGAAAAGGACATTCTTCTCGCTAAGGATAAAATCTCTCCTGTTATGATAGACAGGCTCCGCCTTGATGAAAAGAGAATTTCGGGTATGGCGGACGGCATAAGAGAGATTACAAGGCTTCCCTCACCTCTCGGAAGGGTCTTAAAAAAAGAGGCTCGCCCTAACGGTCTTATCATAGATAAGGTTTCTGTTCCTATGGGCGTTATCGCAATAATTTACGAGAGCAGACCCAACGTTACCTCAGACGCGGCGGCGCTTGCCCTTAAAAGCGGAAACGTATGCGTTTTGAGAGGCGGCAAGGAGGCGTACAACTCCGCAAGGGCTATTGTGGACGCGCTCTGTGAGGGGCTTGTGCTTGCGGGGCTGCCCGCGAGCGCGGTACAGCATGTAAGCGACACAACGCGCGAGAGCGCAAGCGAGCTTATGAGGGCTAAGGGCTACGTTGACCTTCTGATACCGCGAGGCGGCAAGGGGCTTATCAGCGCGTGCGTTGAAAACGCTACTGTTCCCTGCCTTGAAACCGGTACGGGAATATGCCACGTTTACGTCGACAAGGACGCGGATATCGATATGGCTCTTTCTATCATAGAAAATGCCAAGACGAGCCGCCCCTCCGTATGCAACGCGGCAGAGGTATGCCTTGTGCATAAGGATATCGCTAAGGATTTTTTGCCTCGTCTTAAGGATATTCTCACCGACAATAGAGAAAAAAATCCCGTAGAGCTAAGATGCGACGAAAGGGCGCGCGAGATTATAGACGCAACCCCAATCGGCAGCAACGACTTTGATACGGAATTTCTTGATTATATTCTCGCGGTCGGTGTGGTTGATTCGGTTGAGGACGCGGTATCTCACATACTCCTTCACTCAACTCACCACAGTGAGGCGATAATCACAGAAAACACCGATACGGCAAAATACTTTACGGATAACACCGACAGTGCGGCAGTTTACGTAAACGCCTCCACAAGATTTACCGACGGCGGAGAATTCGGTCTTGGCTGCGAGATGGGTATTTCAACCCAGAAAATGCACGCAAGAGGTCCGCTCGGTATAGAGGAGCTTACAACTTACAAATACGTTATCACGGGAAGCGGACAGATACGCTGAAAGGATTATAAAATGATTAAGGTTGGATTTATAGGTGCGGGAAATATGGGCACGGCTCTTGCAAG
>JAFYRZ010000119.1 GCA_017546745.1 Clostridia bacterium | reverse complement strand
TTCTTCCGATGAGTGTGATATCGTGTTTTCGGGCGGAGCTATCGGCGCGGGAGGTTATACCGCGTACGCTACTGCAGCATCCTCCGATTTTGAGATAATAAACGCCCGCTTTAACTTTGAGATTAAAAAGGCAGAGAACTTTTTTACAGCCCCTCCGGGGATAGGGGATTTTTATGAGGGTCAAGCGCCCTCCCCGTCGGGTACTTCGGCAGAGGGAGAGGTGAAATTTGAATATTTCTGTGACTCCGAATGTAAAGAGAGTGCCGAGCTGCCCTTAACCTACGGCATATATTATATGCGCGCGACGGCGCCCGAGAGCGAAAATTATACCGAGTATAAATCAGCACCTATACGCTTTAAGGTCATAGAGGTCGTGCCTGTCGGGATAGAAATAACGTTAAATAAAACCACCTATTCGGCTTTTGAGTCGGTTTTGCCCGGCGATTTTATCCTGACCGCTATATATAACGACGGCACAAGGAGAGAAGTACCGTATTCCGAGATAGATATAGAGTATCAAGGCGGTGAGGATTTCAGGGCAAGAGACGAAGGCTTTTCCGTCAGCTGGCAGGGCTTTTCTCTTTTCTGTAATATAACAGTTATAAGGGCGGATTACGACCTTTCGGGCGTTAGGTGGGAGAATATCAAAGCCGTCTATGACGGTGATATAAAGCACCCCGAAATAACGGGTCTGCCCCTTGGAGTTACGGTCAAGGAATATATTGGCGGCGCGAGAGATGCGGGAGAATACAGCGTGATCGTCCTGCTTGATTACGACGCGGAAAATTATAATCACCCGGATATCGCCCCCTGTCAATTTACAATAATCCCCGCGGTAGTCAAGATTCCCGTTTTAAACAGTGCTGTATATAGCGGTGCGCCGATAAGCGTACAAGCGGGCTCCGCGCTTTACGACATCCTTGCGGGTGAAATGATAAATGCAGGCAGATATACCGTGAAAGCAAGGCTTAAGGACGCGAAAAACTATATATTCGAGGACGGAAATACCGAAATAAGCCTTGATTTTACAGTAGAAAGAAGACCGATAAGGATAAGTATAGAGGACCTTACCCTTTATCTTTTTGAGAGGGAGAGAATGCCTGAGTATACTATGCTCGATAGCTCTTATACGGATGAAACGTTAGACCTATATTATAAGATAGACGGCGAAAGCATCTATATTCTTACGGCTAATCCAAATTTCGTAATCGATGCGCCTGCCGCAAGACTTATAAGATCAAGCCGTCTTTCCGCCCGAGCAAGAGAATGGGTGGCGACGAGCATTATCATAATCATAATACTGCTTCTTCTGGCGATCGTTTTTATAAAGCACAAGGACCGTATTTTCGATAAGATTGCAAGAGCGAGATGTAAAAATCGTATAGCAAGAGCGGAAAAGGAGGGAAGAGCAAGCGCCGTCGAAAGCGATGCGCCGAGGATTCCCACGAAAATTCAAGCGGAAGCCCCGTCCGACCTTACACCTCTTAAATGCGAAAACGAACTTTTAACGGTAAACGTTGAAAGAGCGGATTCTCTAATAAGCGATTCGCTTGCAAAGAGTCTTTTGCGCCGTGAGGGAGAGACGGTTTACACGTCGGGAAATAAAAGGGGCGTTGTAAACGTGGACACGCTCAGCGAAAGCTTTAATGCGGGCGAGGTGATATGCGTTAACGATATGAAGAAAAAGAGAATAGTATCACAGGATACCCTGTCGGTCAAGGTGCTTGCGAGAGGGAGGATAGATAAGCCCCTTTTGGTAAAGGCAAACGCATTTAGTCTTTCCGCCGTTAAGATGATTGCGCTTTCGGGCGGCGAGGCTATAAAAGTAAATACGAAATACGATAAAAGATGGCGCGAAAAGAATAAGGATGCTATTGAAAAAGACACGGGCGTATGATATAATAATTATGCGTCAGAAATAAAACCGAGGACTGTCGCAGATAATGCGGCAGTCCTTTTTTGAGGTAGTATGGAAATTCTTTATTTAAGCAAGAGCTTCGTTATAATAAATAAGCCCGTCGGTATGCCGTCACAAAAGGATCCTACCGGCGCGCCCGATGCTATGACCCTTACCGCAGAGGAGCTTTCTCTGCGCAATCAGAAAAGTACACTTTTCCTCGTTCACAGGCTTGATAGAGTTGTTGGCGGTGCGCTCGTTTTTGCGAGGACAAAGGCGGCAGCTGCGGCTTTCTCGGCGCTCCTTTCCTCGGATAACTTCGTTAAGGAATACCTCGCGATCTGCGAGGGAAATGCCGAGGGAGGTACGCTCACCGACCTTCTATTTAAGGATTCTATAACCTCAAAGGCTTACGTTGTTGACAGACCCCGAAAGGGCGCAAAGGAAGCCGAGCTTTCCTATCAGCCGATAGAATTTAAGGACGGAAGAACGCTTGTTAAGGTCAGACTTAAGACCGGAAGATTTCACCAGATACGCGTTCAGTTTGCCTCGCGCGGACACTCTCTCGTCGGCGACGGCAAGTATGGAAACAAGGATAACCGCGCGAAAACACCCGCGCTTTTTGCGCACAGGGTAGCATTTGGGTGCCTTGGCGAGCGAGTTGACGTAACCGTTATGCCCGAGCCCCAAAAATATCCGTTTTCACTCTTTTCTAAGGAGCGTTTCGAATGACAGAACTGCTGTATTATAAGGATCAGTATATAAAGGACTTCACCGCGACGGTGCTTGAAGCTAATAAAAAGGGCAACGTCTACGAGATAGTGCTTGATAAGACCGCGTTTTTCCCCGAGCTTGGCGGACAGACCTCGGACACCGGAAGTATCGGTGAGGGTAACGTCCTTCGCGTGGACGAGGTAGACGGCAGGATGATACATACTGTCGATATGGAGCTTAAGGTAGGCGATGTAATTTCGTGCCGCGTTGATTTTGACGAGCGATTTGAGAAAATGCAGTCCCATACGGCGGAGCATCTCGTTTGCGGTATAATTCACAGGGAATACGGCTTTGAAAACGTTGGCTTTCACCTTGCCGACTCGGAGGTAACGCTCGACGTAAGCGGCGTTATGACGCGCGAAATGATAGAATGGGTCGAGCTTACAGCAAACCGCGCGATCTATGAAAACGTTGAGGTGAGGTCATCATTCCCGACGGCAGAGGAGGCGGCAAAGCTCGAATACCGCTCCAAGCTTGATATAACCGAGAATTTAAGAATAGTTACTATCGACGGCTACGACGATTGCGCCTGCTGTGCGCCCCACGTTAGCAGAACGGGCGAGATAGGTCTTATCAAGATTCTCGATTTTATGAAGCACCGCGGCGGCACGAGAATAAGGCTTTTGGCGGGCAAGCGTGCTATTAGGGATTATATAAAAAGATGCGAGGCGGCGGCAGAGATATCAAGCATGCTTTGCGTTCCGCAGTCTGATATAGCCACGGGTGTTAAGGATTATATGGCGGCGACGCTTGTAGCCGAGGGGAAGATAAAGGCGGCAAATGCAAGGATCGTTGAGCTTGAGGACAGCTTAGTTTCCCCGACCGAGAAAAATGCCGTGGTCTTTGCAAAAAGCATAACCGTCTCAGACGCGCGCGAGCTTGTTAACCGTATGATGAAAAAGGTGGGTGGGCTTTCGGTCGTTCTTATCGGCACGGACGGTGCGTACAGCTATATTATGGGCTCTGAAAGCCTTGACGTTTCCTCCGCCTGCCGCGAGGCAAACGCGGCACTTTGCGGTAAGGGTGGCGGAAGACCCCCGATGGTGCAGGGAAGCTTTTCTGCAACTAAGGAAGAGATAGAAAAGTATTTTTTATAAGGGGCTGTCACATTTGGTAAGACCGAAAAAGACCGAAAGATAACAAAAAATATCTCAAATAAGGTAAAAAAAGTAAATGAGATATTATAAGGTTTAAATCCTACGGATTTATTCTGATTTAATGGTCATTTTCTACCGCCTTTTGCTGAACTCTCGCTGTATGTATATACAGCT
>JAFYRZ010000118.1 GCA_017546745.1 Clostridia bacterium | reverse complement strand
GGTGGTTGTAGTTCTGAGTGATAAGCTCCTTCATCTGCGAGATAGTGTTCTCGCGTCCGGTAGGCATATGTCTTGAAATGTAGGGAATTTCTGCCCAAACTACCATACCGTACTCGTCGCAAAGGTCATAGAAGTACTGATCGTGCTGATAGTGAGCAAGACGGATAGTGGTAGCGCCTACCTCAAGGATATATCCGATATCCTCCTCGTGATGCTCGGGAAGAAGCGCGTTACCGATGCCGAGTCTATCCTGGTGACGGGAAACACCGCGAAGAGGATATTCCTCGCCGTTAAGGATAAATCCGTTGTCGGGATCGATCTTAAAGCTACGGCAGCCAAAGCGAGAGCATACGTTATCAACTACGTCGTCACCCTCAACTATCTCAACCTCACAGCAGTAGAGGTAAGGGTCGCGGCGGCCGTGCCAGAGGTGAACGTTCTTTATAGTAAAGGTTGCCTCGCTGTCGGTAGTAACGATCTTCTCTATCTCGTTTTCGTCCTTGTCGTAGACGGTATAAGCGATCTTCTGCGCATCGGTAAGGTTCTTTACGAACACCTTAACGTTAACCTCTGCGTCATCGCCGTTTACGGTGGGGGTGATCATAAGACCCTTGCCGCCGTAGTACTCAAGGTCAAAGTGGGACTCGCTAACGCCGATAATGCTTACGTTACGGTAAAGACCGCCGTAGAAGGTAAAGTCTGCCATCTGGGGATAAACGGTCTCGTTTGCCTCGTTATTTACAGCGATAGCAAGCGTAGCCTCCTCCCCGATCTTACCGGTAAGGTCAACTCTCCAGGTGGAGTAACCGCCGTCGTGATGCGCAAGCTTCTCGCCGTTAAGATATACGTCTGCGGAGGAGTTAGCGCCCGCGATATCAAGGTAGTAGCGATCGCACTCGGGAAGATCACTCTTCTTGATAGTCTTTACGTAAACGCCCGTGCCGCGGAAATAATCGTTTCCGCCGTCCTGACCGTCGGTAGCGTTCCAGGTGTGGGGGAGGTCAACGCTCTCCCAATCGGTGGGGAGTGCTACGGGGATATCGGTGGTCTTAGAGAAGAGCCAGCCCTTGTTAATGTTAACTAAACTTCTCATTTTCAGTTCCTTTCTTTCAAAAACGGCGCCCGACGGACTTATTGTCGGACGCCGTGCCGTTTATTTTCAGTGTGTTTTACTCTGTGATGTTAGCAACGATAACGTCGTCTGCAGCTACGTCACGGCCGAGATCTTTACTCATCTTGGCAAGGGTCTTCTTGTCAATGTTGTAGATAAATGCAAGACCTACGAACTGGATAACCGCGGAGAAGAGGTAAAGACCTGCAACGAGCCAGCACATATTGTGCGCGGTCTGTGCAGACTGACCTGCAACACCCTTCTCGGATATGTAGCCGAGAACGCCCATAAGTGCAAGAGCGATAGTAGGACCAACGCCCTGTGCGAGCTTTCTGAAGAAGGAGTGGAGCGCGTAAACGGTTCCGTCCTCACGAGTACCGAACTTCCACTCGTTGTAGTCGATAGCGTCTCCCATCATAGCCCAGGATACGCAGGTGTAAACGCCCATACCGATGCCGAAGAATACAAGACCGATCATATAAACGATAAGAGCTGTGCCCGAGTCCTTCATAAGCGGGAATATCATCATAACAGCACCGCCTACAAGGGATACGAGAGTACCCATAACGCTAGCTTCCTTCTTTCCGTACTTATCAACTATCTTCTTGATAAAGGGAATGAAGAATACCATAGGAAGGAAGCCTATGATCATAACAACGCCGGAAAGCTCAGCCTTACCGAAGTAGGTTGCAAACATGATAGTGTTTGCGGTGGTAGCAGACTGCATACCGAGGAACATACCCATAGCAGCAAGAGTAACGCCGACTGCGGGGCGGTTCTTCATAAACTTGCCGAAGGACTTGATGATGTTAACCTTTTCGCCACCCTCGCTGGTCTTAACCGAGCTCTCGTCTACGCGAATGGTGATCTTTCTAACCATAAACAAGAATGCAACGAAGCCAAGCACGCCCATGATAAGAGCCGCAAGAAACGCGTTCTCACCGATAAGCTCCTGAACCTTCTCAAGAGTGAGGGGGTTGATCATCTGCTCACCGATCTCATAAGGCTTGCCATTGGTGGGATTGTTGTGGAAAGCGCCCTCAATGCCGGGGATAATACCCGTGCCGTCGTAGTTGATGCTCTTCCAGATGATAAAGGGAAGGATCATACCGGGGATCATATTACCAACCATAGAGCCTATGGAGCGCCAGGTAGAAAGCTGTGCCTGCTCACCCTTATCCTCGGAAACGAGGGAAAGCATAGAGCCGTAAGGAACGTTTGCTACGGTGTAGAATGCGTCCCAGATAACGTATGCTACGATGAATATAGTGGCTTTAAGAACAACGTGGAAGGTAGACTGGCTCATTCTGATCGCTTCGGGAAGCGGCAGGAATACCAAGGCACCCGCAACCAAAAGTCCGCATGCACCAATAAAGATGTAGGTCTTAAACTTGCCCATCTTGTATTTTCTCTTGTCGTTATCAATAAGCGAGCCGATAAGCGGGTCATTGATAGCATCCCAGATCTGCGTTACAAGAACGAGAGCTGAAAGAAGGCCGATCTCCATATACATATAAACCAGCCAGAAGGTCTGTACGGTAGACTTAAGCGCAAAGCTCATATTGCAGCCGAAGTCACCCGCAGCGTAAGCAAGCTTGTCCATTATGCCAAACTTAGGCTTACCGTTTGCGTCGAGTTGTTTAACTTTTGCCATAGTATTTTTCCTCTCTTAAAGCGTATTTTTTAGCCATTTATAGTATAAAACAACTCGAGGCGCTTGCGTGAGTAATTTTTTTATTTATTTTTGTATTTTTTTAATATCAACTATGGACTTTTGGGAATAAGTATAGTATAATAGTAACAAAAACGGAAATAAACGGAGGATTTTTTTATATGTTTTGCGAAAATGAGCTTCAGCTGCTTGTTGAATGCTTCAGAAAAAGCAGACTCTCCTGCGCTGTAATAAACAAGGACGAGCTTCCCCGCGAGCTTTCGCGCTCGGGCTTTGAGGAATATGCCGGCATAACGGGCGGATATACAGAAAGAGCGGTCAGCCTTGAGGCAAAAACGCTTTACCGCTCGGTAGACTCCTTCGGTCTTTCGCACGCGTACCTTGCGCTTGATAACGAGCGCGTATTGCTTGTAGGACCGTTTCTTACCCGCGCAACCGACGAGAGGAGCATCCTTCTTATCGCGGAGGAGGTCGGCATCTCACCCTTACAGCACAAAAACCTGCGCGAGTTTTACCAAAGCCTGCCGATAGTATACGATAACACCCCTCTTTTCTGTATGCTTACCACCTTTTGCGAGCGCCTTTGGGACTCTCCCTCCTTTTCTATCGTAGACCAAAAGTACACCGGCGACACCAAGACCGTTGCGATAAAGGCGGCAGACGAGGATGCCGACGCTATGGTGAACATGCGCGCTATGGAGAAGAGATACGAGTTTGAAAACGAGCTTATCCAGGCGGTTAAAAACGGGCAGATACACAAGGAAACGACACTTCTTTCCGCATTCTCTGCGCACAACTTTGAGAAAAGGGCGCAGGACCCCTTAAGAAATATGAAAAACTACTATATCATCATAAACACCCTTATGAGAAAGGCCGCCGAGCAGGGCGGCGTTCACCCGATGTATATAGACAGGATCTCCTCCGAGTTTGCCCACTCGATAGAGCGTATGAGCACCACCGCAGACGCGCAAAGGCTTATCGGTGAGATGTTCCGCGGATACTGCGAGCTTGTAAGAAAGCACGCGCTTAAGAGCTATTCCCCGATAATTCGCCAGGCGATAATCTATATAGACTCCGACCTCGCGCGTGAGCTTTCGCCGGGAACCGTCGCAAAGGCGCTTAACGTCAGCCTCGGCTACCTTTCCACAATATTCAAGAGGGAATACGGTGCTACCCTCTCGGATTATATAAGAATACAGAGAATGAAGGAGGCTATGCGCCTGCTCTCCGAGAGCGACCTTCAGATACAAACGGTCGCACAGCACTGCGGTATTCTTGACGTACAGCATTTCTCAAAGTGCTTTAAGCGCCATACCGGTATGTCGCCAACTGCATATCGCGAGTCGGTCGGAAAGAAATAATACAGTCCACAGAGGCTGTCTCAAATGCAAAATTTGAGACAGCCTCGTTATTTTGACAAAGGGGATAGGCAGTTTTTGCTTATTTTGAGGCTTTTTTATTTCTTTTCGGTCTTTTTCGGTCTTACCAAATGTGACAGCCCATTTTCTTTTTCATTTTTACCGACGACACCGCCTTTTATTCTTGCCGCGTCGGCTTCGCCAAAAAACTGCGCGCCCCTATTGACTTAATACGCGTAAGATGCTATAATAGTTGCATATGCAACGGTTGTCGATGCAACCATAAAAAGCCGCCCTCTGCGAAAAGCATCACGGGCACAAGGAGAAGAAAAAATGCCAAAAACCATGCGAACGATAAACAGACTGCACCGCCTGCAGACCGCTTTCCGCCAAGAGAGGCTTGGCGCGGATATCTGCGCGGCGCACCACGTATTCGTGTTCACGATATGCGCCCATCCCGGGCTCTCACAGGACGAGATAGCAAGGGCGCTCTATCTTAACAAAAGCACGGTGACCCGTGCGCTTTCCTCGCTTGAGGAGCGCGGTCTTGTGCGCCGCGAGCTTAACCCCGAGGACAAAAGGCAGACCTTGGTTTACCCAACCGAGGATATGCTTAAAATGCTCCCCAAGGTGCGCGAGATAGCCGCGGAGTGGAACGGTATCATAGAGAAGGATATCCCCGAGGACGAGCTTGCCGTCTTTTACTCGGTGCTTCTCAGAATGGAGAAAAACGCGAAGGATGCGATGGGAGGAGAGGTCGTCGAATGAAATTTCTCATAAAAAGGCTTGCGCCCTACAAGGTACGTATGGCGATAGGTCTTGTCATCAAGATAACCGGAACCGTGGCAGAGCTTCTCTTGCCGGTCATTCTCTCCCATATTCTTGATAACGTAATTAAGACCGAGAGCGTGCCGAGGGTACTTCTCTTCGGCGGACTTATGATACTCTGTGCGCTGGTCGCGCTTTTCGGCAACATTATCGCGAACAGAATGGCGGCATACGTTTCTATGCTCTTCGCGAGGGATATGCGCCGCGAGCTTTTCAGAAGAACGCTCTACTTAAGCGCAAGGCAGAGAGACGCATTTACCGTTGCCTCGCTCGAATCAAGAATAACCTCGGACACCTATAATATCCACCATTTCGTTCTTATGATACAGAGAATGGGCGTTCGCGCACCGATACTTCTTATCGGCGGTATGACGATATCCTTTATTATGGACGCATACCTCTCGCTCGTTATGCTTGCGACCTTTCCGCTTATCTTTGCGACCGTTTATCTTATTTCGAGAAACGGTGTTCCGCTTTACGGAAGGGTACAGCGCGCGACGGACGATATGGTAAAGGTCGTCCGCGAGGACACGCAGGGTATCCGCGTTATAAAGGCGCTCTCCAAGGGCGAGTACGAAAACCGCCGCTTTGACGCGGTGAGCCGCACGCTCGCAAGAAGAGAAAAGATAGCCGGCACGGTTATGAGCATACCCAACCCGATAATGACCCTTCTTATGAACCTCGGCATCGCGGGTGTCGTTGCTCTTTCCGCGACGAGGATAGCAAGCGGAGAGTCGAGTGCCGCAACCGTAATCGCCTTTATGCAGTACTTCACCACGATATCCATGGCTATGATGGCGCTCTCGCGTATGTTCGTTATGTTCACAAAATGCGCCGCCTCGGCGAAGAGAGTAAACGAGGTGATAGAGTCACCAGACACCTTCTTCCTTACCGAAAAGGGCGAGAGAAAAAGCGACGACCATATCACGTTTTGTAAAGTTTCGTTTTCATATCTTGGCAAAAAGAACAATCTCGAGGATATTTCGTTCTCGATCGGCCGCGGCGGAACGCTCGGCATTATCGGCGCTACCGGTAGCGGTAAGACAACGCTTATAAAGCTTCTTATGCGCTTTTACGACGCGGACGCGGGCGAGATACTTATAGACGGCTTGCCTATCACCTCCTACACGCGAGAGGAGCTTACGAGTATGTTCGGCTCGGCTATGCAGAGCGACTTTCTCTACTCCGAGAGCATATATGAAAACATAGATTTCGGAAGAAATCTCGGTGATGAGGCTATAAAGCGCGCCGCAAGGATAGCGCAAGCGCACGACTTTATCTCTGCCTGCGAGGGCGGTTACGAGTACAAGCTCTCTCCCAAGGGCACCAACCTCTCGGGCGGACAGCGGCAGAGGCTTCTTATCGCGAGGGCTATCGCCGCAAGTCCCGACGTGCTTATCCTTGACGACTCGTCGAGCGCACTCGACTACAAGACCGATGCCGCCCTACGCGCATCTCTTGCCGCGGAAATGCAGGGCACGACCGTAATTACGGTTGCGCAAAGAGTAAGCTCGGTAAAGGGCTGTGACCTTATCCTCGTCCTTGAGGACGGCAAAATAATAGGCTCGGGCAAGCACGAGGAGCTTCTTAGGGACTGTCCCGAGTATAAAGAGATTGCGGACTCGCAGATGGGAGGTGCTTTCCTTGAGTAAGCTTAGAAAATCCAAAAGCGAGCTTATAAAAGAGGCTCAAAGCAGCTTTGCCCAGGAGCGCGTTGAAAAGGGAAAGCGCGCGGGCATTATAAAAAGGCTCGGAAAATACGTTCTTGCCGAGTGGTATCTTTTCCTCCCCGCGATAATCCTCACCCTTTTATCAAACCAGCTCTCTCTTATGGGCCCGCGCTTCTCGGGCGCGGCAATAGACGCGCTCTCGGCTACCACCGGTGTAGACCTCCCGACGGTCTACGAGAACGTTGTAAAAATGATACTCTGCTACGTATTCTCGGCACTTCTTTCCTACGGTCTTGCCGTCCTTATTGTGCAGGTTTCGCAAAGAATAGTTGTCAAAATGCGCCGTCAGCTCTTTGAAAAGCTAGGCACGCTCCCCGTTAACTACTTTGACACGCACCCCACGGGAGATATTATCAGCCGTATGTCCTACGATATCGACACGATAAATTCCTCCCTCTCGCACGACCTCGTGCAGGTTATGACAAGCCTTTATACGGTCATCGGCTCGCTTATTTTTATGATACAAATATCAAAGCCCCTGATCCTTATTTTCGTCCTTACCGTCCCCGCGTCAATCATCTTCACGCGCTATCGCTCGAAAAAGGTGCGCCCGCTATTCAGACGTCGCTCGAGAATGCTCGGCGAGCTTAACGGATATGCCGAGGAGATGCTCTCGGGCACGAAGACCATAAGCGCGTACGGCAAGGAGGAGGTAATCTCGGGCAGGTTCAACACACGCAACGAGGACACCATGACCGCGCACTACGAGGCGGAGTATTTCGGCGGCACGCTCGGTCCTACCATAAACTTTATCAACAACCTTTCGCTCTCGCTTATCGCTATGCTCGGCGGACTTCTTTATATGCTTTCCTCAAGCGGTGCTGTCAAGGCGGGCGGTATATTCTTCATCACCCTTGGAGGTGTTGCGCAGTTCGTGCAGTATTCAAGAAAGTTCTCAGGACCGATAAACGAGTTTGCGAACATAATGCACGAGTTTCAGTCGGCGCTCTCCGCGTCCGAGCGCGTATTTAAGATACTCGACGAGCCGACCGAGCCTGCCGATAGGGAGGGTGCCGTCGGGCTTAACGAGGTTTCGGGCCTCGTTGAATTTGACAAGGTGACGTTCTCTTATATCCCCGAGCGTACTATTCTCCACGACGTTACCATAACCGCAAGGCCGGGACAAACGATAGCGATCGTCGGGCCTACGGGCGCGGGAAAAACGACCATCATAAACCTCCTTATGCGCTTCTACGACCCGTCGTCAGGCGAGATACGCCTTGACGGTATCCCTGCACTTGACATCAAGCGAAAGGACCTTCGCTTAGCCTACACAATGGTGCTTCAGGACACGTGGCTCTTTGGCGGCACGATCTATGAAAACATCGTTTACGGCAAGGAGAGCGCAACGCCCGAGGAGGTCTATGCCGCGGCGAAGGCAGCAAGGATAGACAGCTATATTGAGTCGTTGCCCGACGGATACAACACTATTCTCTCGGACGACGGTGTTAACATCTCAAAGGGTCAGCGCCAGCTTATCACCATCGCACGTGCGATGCTTTCGGACGCGCCTATGCTTATCCTCGACGAGGCGACCTCTAACGTTGACTCGCGCACGGAGATAAAGATACAGGAGGCGATGTCTGCCCTTATGCAGAACAGGACCTGCTTCGTTATCGCCCACCGCCTGTCTACCATACAGAACGCGGACACGATACTCGTCGTCCGCGATGGCAGAATAAGCGAGGCGGGAAATCACGACTCTCTTATGAAAGCAGGCGGATTTTACGCGACGCTTTACAATTCGCAGTTCTCATAATTCCGGGCTTCCGCATTTTGGTGTAACCGAACAAAAAG
>JAFYRZ010000117.1 GCA_017546745.1 Clostridia bacterium | reverse complement strand
TCTTGATGAAAGAGCAGTCCTTTCGATAAGAATTCTTTCGTTTTCCCTTATACCGACGGCTCTTTCTGCCGTTATAGCAGGCTATTTCGTTGGAATAAGAAGGGTCGTAGCAAATGCCGCGGTCCAGGTCGCGACCCAGCTTTTTAAGATAACCGTAACAGTCCTTCTCGTTATAAAAATGGCGGAATACGGCACTCGCGCGGCGGTCGGGGCGCTCTGCCTCGGTCTTACGATATCGGAGGCGGTCGCATTTTTTATCCTTTTTATTGAGTACGTGATAAACAGGCGAAAATTTATTAAGAGCGTTAAGGCATCGCGCGGCGCTGACGTAAGGGGCGTGCTTTCTATGGCTCTTCCTCTTGCCTTTTCGGCTTATATAAGATCGGGGCTTTTAACGCTTGAGCATATACTTATTCCAAAGCAGCTTGCAAAGGGGCAGGGAAGCCTGAACGACGCGCTTGCCGAATACGGCACGCTACACGGTATGGCGCTTCCGCTCGTGCTTTATCCGATGTCGCCGCTATCCTCGTTTGCAGGGCTTTTAGTGCCCGAATTCGCGGAATCGCTCGCTATGGGCGATAGGGGTAGAATGAAGAGGATCACAGAGGAGTCCTTACACACGACCCTCGCCTACGCCACCGTCGCGGCAGTTATGCTTTACGTATTTTCCGAGGAGCTCGGCTACGTTATCTATAATTCCTACGGAGCGGCAAGGTTTATCGCCATGATAGCTCCGATAATTCCGATAATGTACCTCGACCACGTGACAGACGCTATACTTAAGGGCATCGGAGAGCAGGTCTATTCTATGTGGGTAAATATCTCCGACTCGGTCTTATCTATAATTCTCGTCCTTATTCTGATACCGAAAATGGGCGCATCCGGCTACGCGATAGTTATAATCGTAATGGAGGCGTACAACTTCGTTTTGTCCTTAATTCGCCTAAAAAGCAAGGTAGAGTTTACATTTAAGCCGATAAAATCGCTCGTTATCCCCCTTGTCTGCTCGATAGGCGTTGCCGTGCTTACGCGCGAAATATTTCGCTTTGGCGGCAGGAGCGTAGGCGCTCTCGGGCTCGCTCTTCTTCTTGCATTTTCGCTCTCTCTTACCCTTGCCGTGCTTATGCTTTTTAAGATCATCACCGAAAGAAAGGATATCGCGCAAAGAAATAAGTCTATCATAAACTAAAAAAGCGGTGCATTGACGAGTAGCCAATGCACCGCTTTTTTATACGGAAAAGATCACTCCTTGACCTCTTCCTCCTCCGCCTGCTCGACCTCCTCGGCACGAACGTCGGTTATGTGAAGATTTTCGATTCTTCTTCCGTTCATTTTAAGAACCTCGACGGAAAGCCCCGCGCTGGTAAAGCTGTCGCCCTCCTGCGGGATTCTTCCGAGTATCGTCATTGCCCAGCCGTTAACGGTAAGCACCTCGGGCTCGTCGTCAATGTCGAACATATCAAATACCTTTTCAAGGTTTGCCTTACCCGAGATTATGTACTCGCCCTCACCGATCTCTTTGATCTCCTCGATCCTCTCGTCGTGCTCGTCCCAGATCTCTCCTACGATCTCCTCGATAATGTCCTCGAGCGTTACGATTCCGGCGGTAGAGCCGTACTCGTCTGTTACGATAGCAAGGTGGAGCTGCTTTTCCTGAAGATCCTTAAGCACGTCGCCGATCTTCTGCGTCTTGGTAACGAAAATTACGGGCTTAAGTATCTCGGTGATAGGACTATCCTTGTCAAAGTCGGTCATATAATAGTCCTTGTGATAAAGTATACCTACGATATTGTCAAGGTCACCGTCGTAAACGGGAATTCTCGAATATCCGGATTCCTCAAACTGCTTCTCAATAGTCTCTCTCTCCGCGTCAACGGGCAGGGATGTGATGTCGATTCTGGGAGTAAAAATATCCGCTACCTCAAGGTCGTTAAACTCGATGGCGCTCTTGATAAGCTCGCTCTCGTCCTCGTCGATATCTCCGCTCTCCTCAGCCTCCTCGATGATGGAAACAAGCTCCTCCTCGGTAATACCCTTATCCTCGTCGGACTTAAACATCTTCGCAAGAAGATTCTGCCACTTCTTGAAAACGAATGAAAGAGGGTAGAAGAGGACGTAAAGCATATAAATAGGCGTGCATGCAAACATCGCGAAGGACTCGGGACGTCTTTTTGCTATCGACTTCGGAGATATCTCACCGAAGATAAGCACCGCAAGGGTGATAACGACCGTGGAAAGGGTGGTCGCAAGATCCTGGTTTCCGTGAAGAAGCTCAACGAAAACAAGAGTGCCGAGTGCCGCGCAAAGAATGTTTACGATGTTGTTTCCGATAAGAATTGTTGTAATAAGTGCGTCGTAGTTTTCGGAAAGGGAAATGACCCTCTCTGCGCGCTTATTGCCCTTTTCCGCAAGGTTCTTCACGCGTATTCTGTTAAATGTAGAAAACGCAGTTTCGGTTGCCGAGAAGAATCCCGACATGATAATACAAGCGATGATTATCGCGATCTTTATACCCATTTTTTAAAAAATGTTCCTTTCAAATTATCTTGAGCCTTTGGCTCGTTCTGTTTTTTACCAACGCAAAAAAGGCATAACCCCACCCCGTCTTTTTTAGGTGTTGCTGTGCCCTACCTTCTTAAGTTATAAATTACGGTACTCTGCAAACAACAAGTGTCCCCGTCCGTGCCGTCGTCCATTATAAACGTTATCCTCCGTGTTAATCCTGCGCAAATATCGCGCAATTTTACTTTAGTAGTATATCACAATTTGAAAATGTTGTCAATAGCTTTTGAGAAAAAGGTAAAATATTTTCAATTTTCATTAATATTATGGTTTAATGTTGACAAAACGGCTTGACAGTAGTAAAATAGAAAAAAAGCCTAAGGAGGGACTATGGTCTGCTCGTTTACAGGACACAGAAAAATTGAAAATGAGCATACGGATACTCTCCCCGCTCTTCTTTCCCGCGCGATCAGATATTGCTACGACGAGGGGTGCCGCGAGTTTCTTTGCGGAGGTGCCGTCGGCTTCGATACCCTTGCGGCAAGGGAGGTCATTCTCTTTAAGCTCTCCCATCCGGACGTCGTTTTGCGTCTGCTTTTGCCTTGCCAGGATCAGGATAATTCCTGGTCGTCGCGTCAGCGCGCCGCCTACGCTCACGTTGTAGAAAATGCCGATTTTATAGAATATGCCGAGGATTTTTACACTCCCGGATGTATGCAGAAAAGGAACAGGCTCTTGGCACAGCGGTGCGATATTCTCGTTGCCTATCTCGGCAGGCCGCGCTCGGGCGCGGGGCAAACGGTGAGGATCGCTGCGGGTCTTGGAAAGCGGGTCTATAACCTGTATAATCATTGCTGACGGTGACGATTTTCGTCGCATTTTACAGCGCCCGGCACGCGCTTATTACTTTTTTTAAAAAAAGTATTTTTCTTTCGCTTTAGCTCTTGATTTTTCTAAAAATATATGTTATACTATGTTCATAAGACAGTCGGACTTAGCCGACGGAAAGAGGTTACATACTAAAATGAGTGCAGTTCTCCAGTTCTTTGTTAACTTGAAGGATGCCAGATGGGGCATTTTGGGTATCGTTGAATTTTTCAAGGGTATCTTCCGCGCTGTAAAAGCAGATGCTGATATCGTTGCCCTTTGGGAAAAGGGAATTAACGCTATCTCGCCCGTTCTCGCATACCTTCCTTACATACTTCTTGCGTTTTGCCTTGTTGAGGCATTCTTCGGAAAGAGACTTCTCAATCTTCAGAAGTTCCTTGCGTGCTTTATCATAGGCTTTGCTTGCGGCGTACATTACCTTGCTCCCTTCGTTGACAAGGTGTTTGTAATGCCCTCTTGGATAACCGGTCTTGTTGTCGGCCTTGTAGGTGCGGTATTCTGTAAGGTGATATACGTTATCGCCGTTGCTCTTGCTGCGGGCTACGCTACCTACGTTATTGCTTACACTGCATCAGTTCTTCCTGCCGTTACCAATTTCACAAAGGGTAATCTCTTGTTCAGCATTATCGCTGCTGCGGTAGCTCTTCTTCTCGTGTTCCTTCTTCTTAAGGTTCTTGAGATGCTTGGCACCTCCTTCCTCGGCTCTTGGGGAGCAGTAAAGTGCATCAACGTCGCTATCGGCTTTATGAATTGGTCTTGGCTTGCGGGTAAGACGGGCGTTATCGTATACTGGTCTGTTATCGGCGTCCTTACTCTTATCACCTTCCTCGTTCAGTGGAAGACCAGAAAGAGATTCTGATTTGTTAGTTATTAACGGCGAGTTTAAAAGGCTCGCCGTTTCTTAGTTAAATTTCTAAGTTAAAAAATTGCGGCAGAACCGCATCAAGGAGTTTGAAATGGAAAAGACAACCGAGCTTAATCTTAAGCGTATTGCCAACAACGTGCGCTTTAACATCATCGAGGGAGTGTATAACGCAGGATGCGGACATCCCGGCGGATCTCTTTCGATCGCAGACGTGATTACATACCTCTACTTTGAGGAGATGAACGTTGATCCCGAAAATCCTAAAATGGATAACCGTGATCGCTTCGTTCTTTCCAAGGGACACACCGCTCCCGCACTTTATGCGACTCTTGCAGAGCGCGGCTTCTTTCCCAAGGAGGAGATAAAGACCTTAAGAAAGACCGGCTCCAGACTCCAGGGTCACCCAGATATGAAGGGCACTCCGGGTGTGGATATGTCTACAGGCTCGCTTGGACTCGGCGTTTCCGCCGCTTGCGGAATGGCACTCTCGGGCAAGGTTTACGGCAATCCCTACCGCGTATACGCGATTCTTGGAGACG
>JAFYRZ010000116.1 GCA_017546745.1 Clostridia bacterium | reverse complement strand
TCGATCTCGGGTGCGATCTTGTCTGCGGGTCTGTAATCGATGATCTCGTCGTCACCGATGATCTTCTTCTTAAATTCCTCGGAGATAGGAGCGGGGCACTTACCGTACTCTCCTCTTACAAGTCCGCGGAACTCCTTGGTAACTCTTGCGTATCTACCCTCGGAAGCGAAGAGAACGTTGTTAACCGCCTGAGTACCAACGATCTGTGAGGAGGGAGTTACAAGGGGAGGGAAGCCTGCATCGGCACGAACGTTTGCAACCTCCTCAAGAACCTCGTCAAGCTTATCAGACTTACCTGCCATCTTAAGCTGGGAGATAAGGTTAGAAAGCATACCGCCGGGAACCTGGTAGCGAAGCGCGTTAACGTCAACCTTAAGAACCTTGGGGTCAATAAGACCGTTTGCGAGATACTTCTCACGAATCTTGTTGAAGTGCTGTGCGATAACGTCAAGTCTTGCAAGATCAAGACCTGTATCGTAGGGAGTACCCTGGAGGGTCGCAACGATAGCCTCGGTAGGAGTATGGGAGGTACCCATAGCAAGAGGAGAGAGCGAGGTATCAACACCGTCAACGCCTGCGTCGATAGCCTTAAGAAGGGTCATGGATGCAAGTCCTGCGGTATAGTGGGTGTGAAGCTGAACGTGAGTATCACCAACAGCCGCCTTGATGGACTTAACGAGCTGGTATGCCTCAAAGGGCTTAAGAAGTCCCGACATATCCTTAATGCAGATGGAGTCAGCGCCCATCTCCTTAAGCTGCTTTGCATACTGTGCAAAGCCGTCGTTGGTGTGGAAGGGAGAGGTGGTGTAGCAGATAGCCGCCTGTACGTGACCGCCCTCCTTCTTGGTAGCGTTGATAGCGGTCTTAAGGTTTCTTGCGTCGTTAAGCGCGTCGAAGATACGAACGATATCAATACCGTTTGCCACAGACTTCTGTACGAAATACTCAACAACGTCGTCCGCATAGTGACGGTAGCCGAGAATGTTCTGACCGCGGAAAAGCATCTGGAGCTTCGTGGTCTTGCAATGATCCTTTATGGTACGGAGTCTTTCCCAGGGATCCTCGTTAAGGAAACGAAGACAGGAATCAAAGGTCGCTCCGCCCCAAGCCTCAAGAGAATAGTAGCCAACCTTTTCCATCTCGTCGAGGATGGGAAGCATCTCTTCGGTGGTCATACGGGTTGCGGCAAGCGACTGGTGCGCATCTCGGAGGATTGTTTCTGTTATAAGAACTTTTGACATTTGTATCTATCCTTTCTGAAAGAATGCTCTTCGATCAACCGAAGAAGCTGAGGAATACACCTGCCGCAACGGCAGAGCCGATAACGCCGGCAACGTTGGGGCCCATAGCGTGCATGAGAAGGAAGTTAGAGGGATCGTACTTTCTACCCTCGTCCTGTGCAACTCTTGCCGCCATAGGAACTGCGGAAACGCCCGCAGAGCCGATAAGGGGGTTGATCTTACCGCCGGTAAGCTTACACATGATCTTACCCGTGATAAGTCCGCCGCAGGTGGAAATCATAAATGCGCAAAGACCAAGTCCGATGATGAAGATGGTCTGGGGCTTAAGGAAATTCTCTGCATTTGCAGTAGCACCTACGGAAACACCGAGGAATATCGTAACGATATTGATAAGCTCGTTCTGCGCAGTCTTGGAAAGTCTGTCTGCAACGCCCGAAACGTTAAAGAGGTTGCCAAGCATAAGGAAACCGACGAGGGGAGCCGCATCGGGAATAAGAAGACAAACGATAGCGGTTACAACGATAGGGAATACGACCTTCTCAACCTTAGATACGGTTCTGAGGTTCGTCATCTTTATCCGGCGCTCCTTCTCGGTCGTAAGAAGACGCATAAAGGGAGGCTGGATAATGGGAATAAGTGCCATGTAGGAGTAAGCCGCGATCGCGATAGCTCCGAGAAGCTGAGGAGCAAGCTCCTTAGTTACGAGAATTGCGGTAGGGCCGTCTGCTCCACCGATGATTCCGATAGCGCCTGCCTCCATAGGAGAAAATCCAAGGAAGAGGGCGAAGAAGAATGCGGCGAAAACTCCAAGCTGCGCGCCCGCACCCATAAGAAGCGACTTAGGGTTAGCAATAAGGGGAGAGAAGTCGGTCATAGCTCCAACGCCAAGGAAAATAAGCGAGGGATATACACCGAGCTTAACACCGAGGTAGAGAATATCAAGAAGTCCGCCGTGGTTGATGACCTCCTTGATTATCTCGGTCATAGGAACGTGACCGCCATCGGCAACGATTGCCGCCCAAGCATCGGGGTAGGTGGTTACGTAATAATCATCAAAGAAATATTCAAGGTGGATAAGCTCTGCACCGGGGAGGTTGGCAAGCAACATACCGAATGCAATGGGCATCAAAAGCAGGGGCTCAAATTTCTTAACGATAGCAAGATAGAAGAGCACGCCTACTATAACGTACATTACAAGGTACTGCCACCATCCGCTGTCGGCGAACAGCTTTGCAACGCCGGTGTCGCCGAGAAAGTTTTTGATAGCTTCCATTTTAAGTACCGTTCTTTCTTTACTATTAGTTAAGAGTAGCGAGAACGTCGTTTGCGGCAACGCTTGCACCCTTCTGAACGTTGATAGAAGCAACAACACTGTCGCAGGGAGCGGGAATGTCGTTCTCCATCTTCATAGCCTCAAGAACGCAGATAACGTCGCCCTTCTTTACAGACTGGCCGGCGCTTACCTTAACGTCAAGGATGGTTCCGGGCATGGGAGCGTTTACGGGAGTGCCGCCCTGTGCTGCGGGAGCCTTAGGAGCAGCTACCTTAGGAGCAGCGGGAGCAGCAGCGGGTGCGGTATATACGGGAGCCTGTGCAACGGTCGCGCCGTCAGCCTCCTCTACGATAACCTCATATACGGTACCGTTTACGGTAATGTTATACTTTTTCATTTTAATAAACCCTTTCTTAAATTATTTTCTTCTGAAGGATACTACTCTGAACTTGATGCCGGAGCTTTCGGACTCCGCCATAGCAATTGCCGCGGCAATTGCAGCTACGATCTCGCCGTTAAGACCTTCGTTTTCGTCAACGTCAGAGGTAACGGGAGCAACCTCTTGGGCCTTATTTGCAAGAGCCTTAGCCTTGCGCTTTTCGGGAAGATCGTGGAAGCCAAGCTTGAAGAGAACAAGACATATCCAAAGAGTACAAAGAACCGCAAAAACGGTTGCCATACCGACAAGAAGCATAAAGCCACCGTAGCCGAGGGCCGTGGTGATCTGAGAAAACTCAAAGTTCTCAAAATTAACGATTGCTTCAGATATGTTTACATTATCAAACATTGCTTTTCCCCCTTAATCAGATCTCGGTATTAAAGGAGAAGGTGTTTTTGGAGGAAAGCATAAGAAGAGCGGAGCAGAGTCTTGCTCTTAACTCATTTGTGCTGATGATATCGTCGATCTCACCGCTTGCTGCCGCAACAGATGCGGAAGCAACGGTCTCGCGCCACTCTCTGATAAAGTCCTCACGGGTGTGATCCTCGGTGATGTACTTATCCCAAGCGAATGCAACGCCGCTCTTTGCGGGAAGCGCACCGATCTCTGCGGTATCAACTGCGTAAACGAGATCTGCGCCAAGCGCCTTAGAGCCGAGAAGAACGAAGGAAGCACCGATAGCGTGACCGAGAATAACGGTTACCTTAGGTACTGCCGCGCCTGCGTAAGCGAAGGCAAGCTTAGAAAGCTCGGATGCGAAGGATGCCTCGTTATCCTTGTCGATAGCAAGACCGAGAGAGTCAACGAGAGTAACAACGGGAATAGAGAAAGCGTCGCAGAAGCTTACGAACTTCGCCGCCTTCTTTGCCGCCTTAGCGGTAATTCTGCCCTCGCCCTTTGCAAAGGAGGTCGCTACGATACCGCACTTAACACCGCCAAGGGTGGTGAATACGGTGGTGAGGCTATCACATACGTCGCGGGATACCTCGTAGAATACGCCGTTGTCTGCGATAACGGAGATACAGGAGAGCGCGTCACCGTCAAAATCAAGCTCACCAAGCTTTCTGTTAACGTTATCAACGCAGTTGTCCTCCATAACGCCAACGTCAGCGTTAGAGGGAAGATAAGAAATAAGGCTTCTGATAAATCCTGCGCAGGATGTACCGTCTGCAGTATAGGAAACGATATCGTCCTGTGCGCCCTCAGCACCGGTGAGCGAGGGGGACGTAACGTAAAGGGTAGCCGCGCTGTCCTTTACAACGAAATCGAACATTGCCGCGATAGCTGCCGCGGTGCCTATGCACTTGCCGGTAACGTAGGCGATCTGGGGGATAGCACCCGATGCCTTTGCAACGGCACTCATAATTCTGCCGTATGCGGCAAGACCGACAGTACCCTCAAAAATGTCAGTACCGTTGGAGTTGAAGATACCGATAACGGGCGCACCGTTATTCATAGCCATGTTGTAGAGGTCGGTGATCTTCTTTGCGTGGCGCTCGTCAATAGCGCCTCCCATTCTCGATGCGTCCTCCGCGAAAGCAAAGACGAGCTTACCGTCAACTGCTCCGTAACCGGTGATAACGCCCTCGAATTCGTTCATCTTCTCCGTAGAGATGAAGTCCGAGTATCCGCGCTTGGTGAAAGCTGCGGTCTCAACGAAGGTGCCCTCGTCGAACAAAAGCGCAATCTGCGCTCTTACGTCGGAATTCTCGCTCTCGATAAGAGCACAGCGGAGCTCTGCAGCTGTGGGAAGACTGCAGACCTTGGGTTTAGTGAATTTATCCAAACCGAATTCCCGATTTGCTAAAAGCAAATCTCTCCTTCCTTAAAATTATCAATTTTGACGAAAATCGGTCAACAAGACCAATTTTCTCCATATATACTATACCATCAAATACGAAATAAGTCAACAGTTTTTGCAAAAATTATTATTATAATATATTTAAAATAAAGAACGAGGATACATGAATACCCTCGTTCTTTCATTTTTTTGATTTTCGTGCTGTCAGGATTTAAAGCTTTCGATAAGCGAGAGCCTCTTTGAGGAATACTTATAAGCGGTCTCAAAGTCTAATAACTGCTTTGCTGATGCCTCGATATCCGCGTAAAGGCAAAACATAAGATGAGCGTTATAGTCGCCGTAATTTTTGTTTTCGCTTATATCCTTCATAATTTCGATAGCACCGAGATAGTTTCTTTGCTTCATCAGCTTCTTAGCCTTAAGATGACGCGCATATTCGTCCGTCGTGTAGTCAAAATCATAGTCGAGCGTAAGGTATTTATAGAATTCATAGTCCTCGTTCTCGACCATCCCTTTAAAATACGCGTCTGTGTCAAACTCAAGAAGCGGAGCCTGTATATTCTCGCAAACCGCAAGATACATAGGGATTATATTCTCGTAAATTTCGGTCGGATATACCGTTTTTCTTGCGTATTCCTTAGCCTTGTTTAACGCTTCCTTTGCGGTATTGAGTGAGCCGTTTTTCATAAGAGTGCGTCCGTAATTCGTCGCGGATGCCGTCATAATAAATGCGATCTCATCGTCAGCGTCCCCAAGCTCCTCGCATAGCGAGATCACCGCAGGATACCTTTTTTCCTCAAAAAGCTTTCTTATCAGCCCGATTTTTTCATTCTTTTTATAGGTGAAAAGATCGTCGCTGTCGGAAAGCAGATACCCTAAGGGGAGATCGAGCGCCGTCGCTATGTGCTTCAAGGTTTCGAGCGAGGGATTTGCCGCACCGCTCTCTATGTAGCTAAGCATATTTCTCGTGATTACCTCGCCGGCAATAGACGCCTGCGTTATTTTCTTTTCCTTGCGCGCTTTTTTTATCTTTTCACCAAGCGTCATGAGAGATCCTCCTCATCGTATATCTTGTCCGCTTTTATTTTAAGCTCGGACAGGGGGTTGTTTTTCATCGCCGCCTGCATATCACTGTTAACGACGTGCGTATAAATCTGCGTGGTATTAAGCTGCTCGTGCCCGAGAATGTCCTTTAGTAGCCTTATGTCTACCTTTCCGCTCTGATACATAAGCGTTGCCGCCGTATGACGAAGCTTATGCACCGAAATGCCCTTGTTTCCAAGACCCGCAAGGTCAAGGTATTTGTAGATCATCCACTGCACGGTTTTTCCGGATATTCTTTTTTCAAGTCTGCTGATAAAAAGCGCGTGCTCCTCGGTCCTTACGTACCTCGGGTCGAGCCTGCGTGAAAGGTAGGACTTTAGCGCATCTTTAGCGATATCGTTAAGATATATTATACGCTCCTTGTTTCCCTTGCCGCGCACCTTGACAAAGTCAAGATTTCTGTCAAAGCTCTCGAGATTAAGACCTACAAGCTCTGACAAACGCATTCCCGTATTTAAAAACAGAACGATTATACAATAATCGCGCACCGCGGTTTTTGACTCTC